>JADFOF010000267.1 GCA_022563015.1 Planctomycetota bacterium | reverse complement strand
AAGAGCTGCACGTCAAGAGCACCTGGACCGGCGCCTGACCCGGGCGATCCTACGGGCTCGGCATTCGGATCGTCTTGCCGTTCATGTCGTCGCGCTCGCCGCGGATGCACCGGGCGATCACGTCGGCGACGGCGTCCGGTTTCAGGCACCGTTCCGGCGGCAGATCCTCCAGCGAGGCGACTTTGCGGAGCATCTCGGTCTCGACCGCGCCCGGCGCGACGGCGAAGGCGCGGATCCCGTGCTCAGCCCCTTCCAACGCGCACGACACGACCATCAGCTCCACCGCCGCCTTGGACGCCGCGTACGCGAAGAAGCCAGGGAACGGGTCCAAAGTCGCCATCGACGACAGGTTGACGACGCACCCGGCCCGCTGCGCAACAAACACAGGCCACGCCGCCGCGATCAGATTGCCCGTCGCCAGCGCGTTGATCGCAAAGACCTCGTCCAGGCGTTGCGGCGTGGTCTCGTGGATCGGGTACACGGGGGCGATGCCCGCGTTGTTCACGAGGTTGTCGAGGCGACCGAACCGGTCCACGGCTGACCGGACCACGGGCTCGGCCTGATCGGGATCGGACACGTCCGCCGGGTGTTCGAGGCTCGGTCCGTCGAGCATGGCCGCGGTTTCGCGGAGCGGCCCGGGTCGCCGGCCGACCAGCACCAGCGCGTGGCCGTCGGCGGACAGCCGTCGCGCGATCGCTCGGCCGATGCCCGTGCCCGCCCCGGTGATCAGACTCACGGGCATACTGTTGGTCATGGCGGGAGTGTAGTGAGCCGCGAACGCCGACAGCGAACACCCGGTCGGTCCCGGGCGGCGGGTTCAGTCGAAATCGGATTCATGCCCAAGACGCGCGAGCCCACACACGCCGCCCCCACCACACTGGCCAAGATCATGGCCACGATCGGGCCCGCCAGCGAGTCGCCCGAGATGGTGGCCAGGCTCATCGAGGCCGGCGTCTCGGTCTTTCGATTCAACTTCTCGCACGGCACGCTGGACGAGCAGGCGCGTCGGCTTGGCACGGTGCGCGAGGCCGCCGAACGCCTCGGACGCTGCATCGCCTGCATGGGCGATCTTCAGGGGCCCAAGATCCGCGTCGGCCGCGTGCCCGAGGGCGGGATCGAGGCGCCCGCCGGTCGTGTCGTCGTCTTCAGATGCGGGCTCGACGAGGCCTTCGAAGAAACCGACGCCACGGGCGAACACGTCTGCGCTTTGCCGACCACGTACGAGGGGCTTGTGCGCGAGGTCCGGCCCGGCCAGCGCGTGCTCATCAACGACGGCGCCATCCGCATGCTCGCGATCGACGCGACCGAGGATGAGCTTCGGTGCAGGGTGACCGTCGGCGGGCTCATCACCTCCGGCAGGGGCATCAACCTGCCCGAGAGCGACATCTCCGCGCCGGCGCTCACCGAGCGCGACTGGATCTGCGTCGAGTGGGCGGTCGAGCACGGGCTTGACTTTCTCGCCCTCTCGTTCGTGCGCTCGCCCGATGAGGTGCTCGAACTCAAGGCTCGCCTCGCCAGCTTGTGCACGGGCGCGTCCGAGTCGCCCATCCCCGTGATCGCCAAGATCGAAAAGCCCCAGGCCCTGGCGCACCTGAGCGAGATCGTGCAGGCCGCCGACGGCATCATGGTCGCGCGCGGCGATCTCGGCGTCGAGATGGACATCGCGCACGTGCCCGTAGCCCAGAGGCGGATCGTCTCGCAGTGCGCCTTCTGGGGCAAGCCTTGCATCATCGCCACGCAGATGCTCGAATCGATGGTCGACAGTGCGATCCCGACGCGGGCCGAGGCCAGCGACGTGGCCAACGCGGTTTTCGACGGCGCCGACGTGGTCATGCTCTCGGGCGAGACCGCCGTGGGCCGACACCCGGATCTCGTCGTGGACATGATGCGCCGGATCGTTCTCGCAGCCGAAGAGAGCGTCCGGGAATCGCCTAACGCCTCGAGCCCGCCCGAGGCGCCCGGCGAGAGGAGATACCGCACCGCCGCCCTCGCCCACGGGGCATGGCACGTCGTCGCCGACGTGGGCGCGAAGGTCATCGTCTGCTGGTCGCAGCACGGCGGGACCGCGCGGTACCTGAGCCAGAACGACTTCCGCCTGCCCATCGTCGCCTATTCGTCGCACGCGCCCACGACGCGTCGGATGGCGCTGCTCAAGGGCGTGACGCCCGTCTGCGCCGACCCCCCGCCCTCGGGCCGCCTCGCCGACTGGAACGCGCGCGTCGACGCCGACCTGCTCGCGATGGGGCTTGCGCAGCGGGGCGATACCATCGTGCTCGTCGCCGGCAAGCCGCTCGGAACGGTCAAGGCGACCAACAGCCTGTGCGTGTCCGTCGTGGGCGACGGCGCATCGGGCTTCCGTTCCGATTCGGCCCAGCGCTGACCCGGCGGCGCGACGTACCATGCCGACATGAGCGATCGCGTGCATCGGACCGCCGCTGTGCTCGCCGTCGGCGACGAGATCGTCCGCGGCGAGAAGCTTGACACGAACTCGTCGTGGATCTCGGCGCGGCTGACCGATCGCGGCATCGAGGTCGTCGAACACGCGACCCTCGCAGACGACCAAGACGCGATCGCCCGGGCGATTGGCGACCTCTGCGGCCGGGTCGATCTCGTCATCATCACCGGCGGGCTGGGGCCGACGCCCGACGACCTCACGCGCGCGGCCATTGCCCAGGCTGTGAATCGGCAGCTCATCGAGGACAAAGACGCTCTGGACACGATCAGGACGTGGTTCGAGCGCAGCGGGCACCCCATGCCCGAGTTGAACCGTGTCCAGGCGCTCAAGCCCGAGGGAGCCGCACACCTCGACAACCCGCTCGGCACCGCGCCGGGTTTGCATCTGCCCGGGGATGACCGACGAAGCGACGTGTTCTGCCTGCCGGGTCCGCCTCGCGAGATGAAGCCGATGTTCGCTTCGTGCGTCGCCCCCGCCCTGAATCCGCCGCCGGATCACTCCATCACCACCCGGCTGATTCATACCGTCGGCCTGGGTGAATCCAGTGTCGCCGAGCGGCTCGGCGCATTGATGGACCGCGATCGAAACCCCGTCGTCGGGACGACCGCGTCGGGCGGCATCGTCACCTGTCGGCTCAGGCAGACCGGCGAAAACGCGCTCGCAACGCTCGACGACCTTGAACGCGAGGTTCGGCATCGGCTGGGCCTGTACGTGTTCGGTTCCGGCGAGCAGACCATCCAGAGCACGGTGCTCGACCTGCTTCGCGAACGCCGCATGACACTCGCCGTCGTCGAATCGTGCACCGGCGGCGGACTGGGCGCAACGCTCACAACCGTACCCGGATCGTCCGACGTCTTTCTCGGCGGCTGGATCACGTATAGCGACCGGATGAAGCGGCGCCAGGTCCGTGTACCCACCGCCGTAATCGAGAGTGACGGCGAGGTGAGCCGAGCGTGCGCCGAGGCGATGGCCGTGGGCGGCCTCGCCGAGTCGGGCGCCTCCGCGTGCGTGGCGATCACCGGCATCGCCGGGCCGGGCGGCGGCACCGACGACAAGCCCGTCGGGACGGTCTGGATCTGTGTCGCCATCGCCGGGGAGGAGGCGCGGGCGAAGCTGGACGCGCGGCGCTTCTGCTTTCCGTCCGACCGCGCCGGGGTCCGGCGAGTCTCCGTGATCTGGGCGCTGGCGATGCTCCGCCTTTCGCTCCTGCCCGACTCTGGATCGAGTGGTCTCGCGCTCGCGTGCGAGCAGGAATCGGCCCGTTCCGTGGCGCCGGCGCCTCCACCGGCGTGAATCACCGCGCAGGGGCTCGCAGCCCGTCGATCCCGATGATGAGCACCCTGGGCTCCGGATCGTCCCCGGTGGCCGGCCCGGCGAGGCAAAGAGCGGCGAGTACGGCGGCAAGCGTGCGTGTCATCCCCGGATTATGCCACGAATCAGGGCGGCCGTCATCCCCG
>JADFOF010000266.1 GCA_022563015.1 Planctomycetota bacterium | reverse complement strand
GGCGGCTTGTCTGGCGTTGTCGGTGGGATGCTTGCCGTATCGCTCGTTGAGTGCGAACAGCCCGTGCAGCACAGCCGAGACCGCAGCGATGACCGCCAGCGGCATGGCTTTGTCCCCCGCGAACGGCAGGAAGCAGACCGACCCGCACAAGGCTGACTGCACGAGCAGGTGCGGGAGCAACAGCTTGCCCTCCCACAGATCGCGCCCCTTGCACTGTGCAAACAGAAACGCGGTGTACCCGGCGGTCGCGAGCCCTGCGACAGACTCTGCGTATCGCAGACCATCCGCCGCCGCGTCCATGCCGAGCAAACGAAGCCCGAGCCCCGCGGTCACGAGCATCGAGAAGACCGTCAGAACAACGCCACCCTTGACCAGCCAGCTGTCCCAGTTGGGTCGTGTCACCATGCGAAAGAACTTGGTGGGCCGAGTGAGGTCGTCCACGAGCAGCGCGTTGGTGATGAGGATGAAGACCAGCGCCAGGATCTCGGGGAAGTAGTCGTACCCGAACCCGGTCAGCCCCAGTGCTGCCGCGAACGGCGCCAGCACAGCTGCCCCGGCTGCGATGCCCTTGGTGACCAGATAGGCCGCGACGTGCCAGCCCCACTCGACCTTGTGCCCCACGTCGAGCACGATGCGTGCGTCCTGAATGACCGGCAGGCTCAGCGGCCACTTCTCCGGCTTGTCGTCGGGGCGGTCGGACCAGATATATGTCTCCGGCCGGGCAACGACGCCCGGCTCGAGCATCGTCGGTTCCACGCCCAGGTAGTAGACGTTGGGGCCGGTGCCCTGCTCGGGCCTGCGGACGAGCGTCTCCCTTTCGGCGATGAGTTTCGCGATGGGACTGGACGGATCATCCAGATCGCCCGTGACGATCGCCTCTACCGGGCAGACCACAACGCACGCCGGCTCCAGCCCCTTGTCGACGCGGTGGGCGCAGAAGTGGCATTTCTCGACCGCACCCTTGGCCTCATTCAGGTAGATCGCGTCGTAGGGGCACGCCTGCATGCACGCCCGGCAGCCGATGCAGGCGTCCCGGTCCACGTCCACGATCCCATCGCTCCGCTTCTCAAGCGCGTTGACCGGGCAGATCGACACGCACGGAGCATCGTCGCAGTGATTGCACCGGAGGACCGCGAAGTGCCGCTTTATCTCGGGAAAAGTGCCGTTTTCCTGGTATTTCACCCACGTGCGAAAGTCGCCGATCGGGATGTCGTTCTCGGCCTTGCACGCCACCGTGCAGGCGTGACACCCGATGCACCGCTCGTGGTTGATCAAAAAGCCGTACTTCACCGCTGGGCAGTGTAACCACGCCGACTCCGCCCCGGCGTTGAAGCCCCGCCCCCCAACGAGGCACGACCGGAAGGGAGTGCTCCCCACGCCCCACGACCGCAAGGGAGTGCTCCCGCCCCGACCAACGATACCATTCCCCACCCCCCTGCCCCATACACGCACGCCCCGACCACCGCCCTCACACATCAAGGAGCACAAACAATGGTCCGCACCGCACTGGCACTCTCGGCCGCGGCGATCGTGGCCCTGGCCACCGGCGGGCTTACAGCGAGCCGGGCCGTCCCGGCCCTGATCTCAACCCCAGCATCGCCCCAACCCGACCCGCCGACCACCTTCAACATCGACCAATCACGCTCCATGGTGATCTACCGCGTCCGGGACATGGGCGTGAGCAACTTCTATGGCCGGGTCAACGCGCCCACGGGATCCTTCACCATCGACCCGGGCGATCCGGCCAACAGCTCGGTTCAGATCATGTTCGAGCTCAAGAACATGGACACCGGCGACAAGAACAAGGACCGACTGCTCCTGGGGCCGCAGTATTTCAACGCCCGCCAATACCCCACCGCCCAGTTCAAGAGCACCTCCATCAAGAAGATCAACGACTCGACCTACGAGGCGACCGGCGCGTTCACCATGCGCGGCGTCACGAAAGAAATCACCGTCACGCTCGCCGACTACGCCGAGCTTCAGACCACCAAGTTCGGCTATCGCGGCGGGTTCGAGACCACCTTCACCATCAACCGCCTCGACTACGGCCTGAACGAGCACCAGGACGGCCTCATGCTCGGGCTCGACGTGCAGATCACCGTCTCGGTCCAGGGCCTGGCGCAGTAGCCGTCGCGATGGACGACATCGACAGGATGATCGTGTTCGGCGTGGCGGCTCCATTCGCCATCGCGTGCCTGCTCGTGCTGCCGCGATCGAAACGGACCAGGAGCGGGTCGGACACGCACGCCTGGCGACTCGTGCTGGCCGTCGGCACGCCGGTTGTCCTGGCGTTCCTCACCCTGTTTCATTGGCCCTGGACCGACTGGACACATGCCCCCGCCTGGTGGTCCCGCCTGAATCAGGATCAGCTGATTCTCTACGCCGTGCTCCTGAGCATCGCCGTCGGCCTCGCCATGTCGCGCGCGCCCGGGACGCTCCTGGTCCGTGCAGCACTCATACTCGCGCTGGCAGGACTCGTCACCCTCGCGACCTGGCCGATCGTCGCGCCCGAGGCGTGGTACTACAGGGCGATGCCGGCCGCCGGAATCCTCCTGCTGGGAGGCACGCTCGAGTATGCCGCGGTGCGAAGATCCGGGTTCTGTCTGCCCATGGCCATGTGCCTCGCACTCGCCACCACGTCCGTGCTCGTCGCCGCGACAGGTATGCAGCCGCTGGGAGTCTCAGCCCTGGCCGCGGCCGTCGCGCTGGGCGTGCTCGCCATCGTCTCGCTCTGGCGACGCAACCTCTCGATGGCCCAGGGCGTCGTCCCCGTCGTCGCCACCCTCCTGGTCATGCCCCCGCTCATCAAGTGGCTCTACATCGTCTTCGAGTCAGACGACTTCCCAGCCGCCGCCTTCCTGCTCCCCGTGCTCGCGCCGCTGATGGTGCTCGCAGCCGAGCTGCCCGGGATCCGCAACACCAGAGATTGGCTGCGAAACCTCATCGTCCTGACACTCGTGGCAGCGATGTGCGCCAGCGGCGTCGCGCTCGCATTCCGGCCCCACGCGATCGCCGACGGTCTGCTCGACAACACGCCGCTCACGACCGACCCATGACCGATCGCCTACCAACAGCCGGGAAATGCGCATCGGACGCGGACTGGTATGATCGGGCTTTCCGGACCTCCGGGCGCGTTGCCTCACCGCGGGATCGAGAGCGCGAGCACACCAGATGACCATGCCCCGATGGAAGTGTCGCCGACGGACGAGTTCTCGTATGAGAGCCAGGCGCGGCAACGCGCCCGCCGCCACGCTGATGGCGCTCTCGATCGCCGCCCTCGTCGGGCTGACCGTCGCACTGCGCACACTCTCGCGGGCGGACGCGACCGGGCTGGCGCCGATCGAGCTCTACTGCGCCGCCGGTGTTCGCCCGCCCGTCGCCGGGGCTGTCCGGCGCTTCACCGAGGAGACGGGTCAGCCCGTGCGCATCCAGTACGGCGGCTCGGGGGCGCTGCTGGCCGCGATCCAGCTGAGCGGCCGGGGCGATCTCTACATCGCCGCCGATGACAGCTATGTGCGCACAGCCGAGGACCGAGGGCTGATTTTTACCTCCGTCCCACTCGCGACCCTGACACCCGTGATCGCGGTTCCAGCCGGAAATGCAAAGAACGTGCGCACGCTCGACGACCTGCTCCGTAAGGATGTGACCTTCGCGATGGCGAACCCGTCGGTGGCGGCGGTGGGACAGGTCACAAAGGAGGTGCTCCAAGCCCACGGATTATGGGCTCAACTCGCCGAACGCTGCCGCGTCTTCAAGCCGACCGTCAACGAGATTGCAGCCGACGTCAGGCTCGGCACGGTCGACGCGGCCATCATCTGGGACGCCACCGCGGCACAAACCAGCGGGATCGAAGCGGTCTCCGTGCCGCAGTTCGAGAACATCGTGCGCACCATCGAGGCCGGTGTGCTCGCCTC
>JADFOF010000265.1 GCA_022563015.1 Planctomycetota bacterium | reverse complement strand
GGGTCGTCGGCGCTTGCCACCAAGCCGAGGCGGGATTGCTGGACATCGCGAGAGCGAGAATACATATGCTCATGAACCGCATGTAGAACGAAGACATTGACATTCCTCCAATGCTAATTTGTCGGAGTCGGGCGGTGGGAACACCACTACGCTTCGGGGGTAGGCCGATTATCGGACATTTTCCCGCCCCCGCCAACATAGCCGATTCGGCGACCAAATTGCAAGCATGCAGGGCAACTTCCGCCCAAAATCCCTCGTTCTGGTGTCCCATTGCCCCTGAACCGAGCCGTGGGCTTCAGCCCACGCGGATTTGCATGGTGGGTGCCACTCGCAGACTCCGTAAGTCCGCGTGGGCTGAAGCCCACGGCTCGGGGAGTACAGGAATTGCTCCCAAGTGCGCACCGCGTACCCAAATTGCGGCACAGTCGATGTTTACTCCTTGCGACCCATTGTGTTGCGCGCGAATGGGTTCGTTCGGCCATTGCGCTTTTTCGACGACGTCCTCTACCCGACTCATGGTTGCCGGTCGTTCAGTTATCAAGAGCAGACGCGCGCGGATTCAGCGCACATCCTTCGTCCATTCTTGACTACTTGACCCTTGATCGCTCGAATCTGGTAAGGCTGCGGCACGCCCTGCCACGAACGAAGGGCAGTGCCACCGCGCCCGAATCCTCTTTCGCCCCGCTGGGGCTTCGTTCATTCCGGGTCAATCCACACTTGGAGCCGAACGCCCAAGCCCCGCTGGGCGAGAGAACAAGCTCCAAGAGATATGTATCGCGTCCCGAACTGTGATGCGCATCTAGCCGGTCGCACCTCCGGCGGCGGCGCTCATTCAGTTCTTTGCGCCCCTGCGTTCCAGCCATTGTATCAGTTCTTTGTGGCATTGAGTGCTTGCCGCGAGTTCGTCGGCGGGCATGTATGATGCCATGCTGTGTGTATCGCGAAGCCCACGTTTCGCACCGGCGAGCGGTGTTTCACCGTGGTGACAGGTGGCTGTGATGTCGGCACCGTTATCGAGAAGCACAGCTGCGACGGATTGGTCGCAGAACACAGCGGCCAAATATAGCGGTGTCGATTCTATATCATCGCTGGCGTTGACGTCGGCACCTTGCTCCAAGAGATACTTGGCGATATCGCCGTACCTTGTGGGTGACCGGGTGGGCTGCAAATCATTGCCCCAGAGGGACAGCCCAGAGGCGGCAAGGTGCAGCGGTGTTGCACGGGACGCCGTTCGCGCATGAACGCTTGCCCCAGCGGCGATGAGAAACTTGACAAGCTGAAGGTCGCCGTACGACGCGGCGAGGTGCAGCGCTGTCTTTCCCTGTTCTGCCTTCGCCTCGACTTTGGCACCGCGTTCCAGAAGAATGCGTGCCGTACCCAAGTAGTCACGCTTGGAATCATCTTTTGTTTCGGACCACTCCCAGAACGACCGCCTGCTCACAACCATGTGGAGAGGCGTGTTGTCGCTCATGCTTGTCAGGTTGGGGTTTGCCCCTGCATCTAGCAGCGCGGCTGCGGCATCGGCCCCACGGGAAGCTTCCCTTGAGCCGATGATGACGGGATATCCGCCCATGGCGAGACGCAGTCCCAGGCCGCGGCCCTCGGGGCCGGTCCCGCCGATGATGGCGACTGTCGGCATATGCTCCCTCTCTATCCGGGCCTATTCTCGGGCCCATCCGGCGCGCGTCCGGCGAACCATACGGTCGGCGCGCCTCCGGAACAAGCGCATACGCGCGCTATGCAGTCACGCGCAGCGCACGCATGCGCTTGTTCGGTATCACGACCAGGGCCACGAAGACGAGCACCGCGGCCCCGCCGAGGGCCAGCGCGAAAGGCGCACCGGCGACCGCCGCTATGGCTCCGAACTGCATCTCGCCCAACGGGCGCACGGCGGTATGCGTCATCCCCCACAGCGACATCACGCGCCCGCGGAAGTCGTCGGGGACCATCAGCTGGATCGCGGTGCGGATCCCCACGCTGGCCGAGGAGCCACCGATGCCCGTGGCCCAGAGCAGGAAGAAGGTGAGGGGTGCCCAGGCGGAGAGTCCCACCCCGATGACCGAGAGGCCCAGCGCGATGGACCCCCCGATGATGTACCGGCCCTGCCCATCGGCGCTCCCGCGGCTCGCGGCCCACGCCGCGCCCATCAAGCTGCCGATCCCCTGCGCCATCCACATGTAGCCGAGCCCGGACGGACCGAGGAACAAGATGTCCTTCGCGACGACGGGGAACAGGATCGAGATGGCCAGCGCGAAAGCGGTGTTCCAGTACATGGTGCCGAGCAGGAGCGCGAAGACGCGGTGGCCCCACGTGAACCGCAACCCCTCGCCCACGTTCTGGAGCAGGTTCCCTCTCGACACTCGCCGGACCGGCGGGAGGTCGATCATGTACAGGAATACCGCGTAGACGCCGAACCCGACCACCGCCACGACGAAGATCACGCCTCCAGCGGTCATCACCGAGGACGTGGCCTCGACCACGAGCGCGAGGATGAACCCCGCCATGACCGGGGCCAGCACGCGGCTGCCGGGGTGGACCATCGCATTCAGCCCGATCGCCTGGCTCATGAACCGGCGCTCGATCAGGTGGGGGAACATCGACTCCCGCGCCGGCTGCTCGAACGCGCCGACCGCGGAGAGCGCGAAGCCGCCCGCGATGACGTGCCAGGCCTCGAGCATCTGCGCGAAGCCGAGCGCCGCCATGACTGCGACGATGAGCATCTGGAGCGGCTGGAGCCAGATCAGCAGGCGCCGCTGGTCGACCCGGTCGGCGATCGCGCCACCGAGCAGCGTCAGGGCGATGGACGGGATGGCCTGCGCCAGCCCGTGCAGCCCCAGCAGCAGCTTCGACCCCGACAGCTCGTAGATGAGCCAGCCCTCGGCCATCCACATCATCTGCTGGCCGGAGATCGAGATCACGTAGCCGGTCCACCACCGGCGGAAGTGCTTCGACCGCAGCGGCCCGAACCGCGACGGTTTCGTAACCTCGGCTGGAGGTGTGAGCTGGCTCAGGATACGAGTCCGGTGACTTCAGCCAGGCGCTCCAGGTGCTCCTCCATGTCGAACACCGGGTTGAGGATGAACTCGCTGACCCCGGCCTCCGACCACGCCGCCAGCTGCTCCTGCACGCG
This sequence comes from Planctomycetota bacterium, assembly GCA_022563015.1. Classification (GTDB taxonomy): domain Bacteria; phylum Planctomycetota; class Phycisphaerae; order Phycisphaerales; family UBA1924; genus JADFGU01. Next base: position 786 of record JADFOF010000265.1, on the reverse strand, counting down.
GCTCGCCGCGCCCCAGATCCCCACGCGGCCCGCGAGCTCCGCGTTGCCGTAGTAGAAGCCGAACCACTCAGCGAGCCGGCGGCCCGCGCGTTCCTCGTCGTCGTCAATGGCGAGATACACACGCTTCGAAATAGGGAAGCTCGCGGGGTCGCGGCCCTCCTCGGCGAGCCACCCTTTCACGCGCTCGAGGTTCTCGCTGAACGCCTCCCGCCCGGCGCTGCCCGCGCCCGTCCAGCCGTCGCCGAGCCGGAGCGCGCGGCGGATGGCCGGCTCGGCGCTCGCACCGAACCACAGGGGCGGGTGCGGCTGCTGCACGGGCCGCGGCGCGATGCTCACGCCGTCGAGGCGGTAGAAGTCGCCGGCGTAGGTGACCGGCGACTGCGTCCACAGCGCTTTCATGATCTCGACGTGCTCGATGAACCGGCGCACGCGGCGCTCGGGAGACATGCCGTACATGGGCAGCTCGGCCGCGTTCCCGCCCAGCCCAACGCCCACGATGAGCCGCCCGCCCGAGAGCTGGTCGAGCGACGCCAGCTGCTTGGCCAGGTGCACGGGGTTGTGCCGCGGCACGACGAGGACGGAGACGCCGAGCCGCACGCTGCTCGTCTGGCCGGCGAGGTAGCTGAGGAACGTGATGGGGTCGAGCGACGTCTGCGTGCCGGTGACGCGCTCCTGCGTCCACAAGCTGGCGTAGCCCAACGCCTCCGCCCGCACGGCGTAGCGCCGCACGAGGTCCATGTCGACGGTGCCGTCGGCGAAGATGTGCGGCGACGCGATGCCGATGCG
>JADFOF010000021.1 GCA_022563015.1 Planctomycetota bacterium | reverse complement strand
TCGAGTATGTCCGACGGGTTGTGCTCGATGTGGCCTCGCGCTTGAAGCCAGCGACAGAAAACCTTGATCGTCGCCAGGTGCCGCGCCACCGACGACGACGCCATCTTGCGCTCCGACTTCAGCTTGGCGATGTGCTCGGTCAGCCGGCGCGGCGAGATCTCCCGCACCGATCGCACGCCGCGGTATTCGAGATCGATGATCAATTGCCGCAGATCGCGCTGGTACGCATCGATCGTGTTCGGCGCCAGCCCGCACTCGACACGGATGTACGTCAGAAAGCCCTCGCGCACGCGATCGAAACCATTACCGGGCCGGGTCTGGCTGGTTCGTCGGCGGGTCGGCGTGGTCGGGCTCGCGGTCGGCACGGACTTATGATCGTGCCGAAATGACCGGGGGTTGCAAAAACAAACCGCCCCGGCCTGCTAAGGCCGGGGCGGGGGGTCTCATGAGTCTATCCAGACTTCTTCTGCGATTACCCGAGCAGCTGCAGCACCGTCTGCGGGTTCTGGTTGGCCAGACCCAGCACGTTGGTGGACGCGGCCACAAGGATCTGGTTCCGGGTCAGCCCGGCGGTCTCCTTGGCGAAGTCGGCGTCACGGATCGTGGACTCGGCCGCCACGACGTTCTCAAGCGTCACGCCCAGGCTCCGGATCGTCGCGCCGATGGTGTTCGACTGGAACGCACCCAGACGACCACGCAGGGACGAGATCTGGTTGATCGCTTCGGTGATCACCTTCTGTGCGCCCGTCAGGTTTGACGCCGACACCACATTGAACTGCTTGCCCGACGCCAGGTCGTCAAGGAATCCAAGGTCGCTGGTGCCCAGCTTCCGGGTGGCCACGTCGAATATACCGATCGAGACCTTTCCCGCGATGTCGACCTTCGAGGCCAACTGGAAGTCGGCTCCACCACCGGTGATCGTGAACGCGCCACCCGCGGCGACGGCGCCCAGTGTCTGCGCGGCGCTCGTGCCAAGTGTCAACTGGACATCCAGGAAGTCAGTGTTGATGCGGGCCGTCTTCCCGGTCGCCGTCGCCGAGATACCGTTGATCGTCGCGCCCAGGTCCTGCCCCTTATCCCTGACGCCCTGCTGGCTGGCCGAGGCGTCGAACGCCTGGAGCGAGGACGCGAGGACGGTGGTGAAGTCGTCGTCGGTGAACGTGTAGATACCAATGCTGTTGGCCGACCCGATGGCGCCCGAGTCGACAATCTTGACCGTCACGAACTCGTCCGTGCCGAAGCTCGAGCTGATCATCGTCAGGCCGGTGGCGGCGGCGGATGCCGTCGCCTCCACGCCGGTTACTTCCTTGAAGGTGTTGATCGCACCGGCGATTTCCACCAGCGTTGTGCCGGAGGTAAAGGTCAGCTCGCGGCTGCCCAGCGAGCCGGTGACCTCGATCGTGAACGAAGTTCCTGCGCTCAGGTCGATCGACGTGCCGCCCATGGACAGGAACAGGCCCGCCTGCTGTGCGGACTGCGTCACCAGGACGTTGACCGTCAGCGAGCCGCTCTCGAACTTGGCGCCGTTGATCCGAAAGTCCGTCACTCCGGCCGCGACGCCGGACACCTGGTAGTCGAAATTGCCGTTCAGGAGCTTCTGGCCCTGGAACGACGTCGCCGACGAGATCCGGTCGATTGTCTGAAGAATCGAATCGATCTGGAGCTGGTTGGCCTCCTTCTCTTCCTTGCTCAGACCCGCGGAGTTCGCCGAGCTTGTCACCAGGCCTTGAAGCTCTGTCAGCAGGTTCGAGATCTCTCCCAGACCACCCTCGGCGATGTTGACCACCTGGTCGGCACGCTCGGCGTTGCCGATGGCGGCGCCGATCGCCTTGATCTCGCTGCGCAGCACTTCCGAAGCGATCAGACCGGCCGGATCATCCTTACCACGGTTGATCCGAAGACCAGTGCTCAGACGCTCGAGCGACGTGCTCAAGGCTTTGTTGTTCATGCCGAGCACGCGCTGGGCAATCAGGGACTGAACGTTCGTATTGATGCGACTCATGAGAGTGTCCTCCGTGATCGACACGCGACGCCGGATACGATCCGCGCGCCCAGATCCGTCTCGTGTGTCCCCCCAAACCGACTTGGAGGGAACCTGCCCGGGTGATGTCCGTTCCAGCGCTTCGCGCCGGCCCAGGCCACGAGGCCCGGGATTAATTGCGGACATCGGCCGCACGGGCGCGCGGGTTAAGTTCTGTTCCCACGTCGCACCACATTCGAACGCCAAAAAATAAAAAAGGCCCACCCCATGGGGTGAGCCGGTCCTCCCAACCTGTCTTTTCTGTGGTTCCGCTGTAGTTATCCGAGCAGCTGCAACGCCTGCTGGGCCTGCTGATTGGCCAATGTTAGCACCGTGGTGCCCGCACTGGCCAGGACCTGCGCCCGGGTGAGCATGCTCGTCTCCAGCGCGAAGTCCGCGTCGCGGATCACCGAATTCGACGCCGCCAGGTTCTCCGTCGCCGACTGCAGCGACCGTACGTTCGGCTGCAGCACGTTCCGCTCGAATGCGCCCAGCCGCCCCCGCAGCAGCGAGATCTCGTCGATCGCCTGTTCGAGGATTTGGCTGGGTATCGAGAAGTCGCGTCGTATTCGGCTGGTTCGCAGGCTGTTCACCTCGCCGGTCTTCAGCGAGTTCAGGTACTGCAAAGAGCCGTCCACCAGCGTGGCGCCGAGCAACGCCGCCGCCGCCGACTGCACGCCGATGTTCACTTGCTGCTGGGCGGTGACCTCCGGCCCGAGCTGGAACAAAGCGCCGCCCCCGGTGATGTAGAACGTCGTGGTCGCGGCCGTCGGATCTGTCGCCAGATCCTCGTTGAGCAGCAGCTCGAGGCTGAGCTCCGGGGAGTTGACCGAGATGGTCAGCCCGTCGCCGGTCGCCAGCCGCCCGTTGATGAGCGCCTGGACGTCCTGCCCCTTGTCGTTCTTGCCCTCCAGCAGTGTTGTGCCGATCAGCCCCCATGGGAAGGGCACGGTGCTGGGCACAGCGGCGTTCTGGTGGAACGCGAAGGTCTGCCACGAATCCTCCGCGGCCGGCGGTCCGTTCACGCGTTGCACCGACACGAACGCCTCCGAGCCGAACTCCTGCGACTTGAACACCATCCCCGAGGCGATATTGCCGTTGATCAGTTCCGCCCTGACGCCCGTCTGCGAGGTGAGATTGTTCACCCCGGCGACGATGTCGGCGAAGGAGGTGCCCGACACGAAGCTGACATCGACCACGCCGCCCTCGCCCTGGATCCGCAGCGTCGTGGACGAGACCAGCTCTCCGACCGGCACGCTTAGGTCGCCTTGAACATACAGCGCACCGGTCTGTGCCGACGTCGCCACAGCGACGTCCACCTGGATCGCCGAATCCCCGAGGAAGCTGGCGCCGAAGATCTGTGCCCGCGAGATGGCCGAGGTGGCCACGCCCGACAGAGAGTAGTCCAGCTCGCCGTTCAGGAGCTTGAGCCCGCCGAACGTCGCCGTGTTGGAGATGCGTGTGATCGAGTCGATGGCCGAATCGATCTGCAGCTGGTTGGCCTTGATCTGCTCGGAGCTCATGGCGCCGGTGTTGGCCGCCTCGACCACCAGTGCCTTGATCGAGTTCAACAGCTCGTTGACCTCGGTGAGGGCTCCCTCGGTGGTCGCGATGACCGATGAGGCGCGGTTGGAGTTCTTGATGCCCTGCTCGATGCCCCGCAGGTCGGAGCGAATCCGCTCCGAGATGATCAGCCCCGCCGGGTCGTCCGCCCCGCGGTTCAGCCGCAGACCCGTCGACAGGCGCTGCAGCCGAAGCTCCAGCTCCTTGTTCGTGCGCTCGAGATTCGCTCGTGCGAAGAGGCTCGGGACGTTCGTGTTGATCCTAGTCATGGCAATCCTCCGTGATTGAGACTAAGTGCTGTGGGTTACTGCTCGCCGCCGCACAACGCTGTGCTCGCCGCCGGCGTCTCATCCGGTCGTGTGTCTTTTCCGTGATGTGTCCGTGCGGGCCGGGTCCGGTCTCGAGGTTCGTGGTTCGGCCTCGCGTGCCGTCGACGGTCCGATCAGCCCGCGCGATCGCGACCTGGTCTTCGGGGGGCCGGCAGAGATCGGGTGCGTGAAGCCCGCCAGGTCGGCGCTCTTGAACTTCGCCGCCCGCTCGTTCTCCTGGCGTATGGCGTCGTACACCTCCTTGCGGTGCACGGCGATGCGTGTCGGCGCGGTGATCCCGAGGCGGACCTTGTCCCCACGGATATCGACGACGGTGATCTCGATCTCGTCGCCGATCATGATCGTTTCTTCGCGCTGACGTGAGAGGACCAACATAGGTCGGCTCCTTCCTCGTGAGCCCCCGGGCCGCTCTAAACGCCCGGAGGGTTGCGTCTGGTTCTCGGTCGCTCGTCCTTGAGCGCCCGCTTCGCTCGGTTCGGGCGAGCGGATACCGTCGGGCCTTAGGCCCGTCGCTCGATCCCCGAATGCTCCGATCGACTCAGGCCGATACCGCCTCGGATGACGCCTGCCCGATTTTCACCAGCGGGTGGCGCGTCGTCCAACGCTTCTCGGCGAGAACCATCTGTTCACCAACGCGCCGAAGCGTGTTGATCACCAAAGGCCCCTGGAGGTTGCCCGTCAACTGGTCTTCCAGCTTGTTCACTATGCAGAAGACCTGGGCGTCGTCCAGCTTCTCAAGCCCGAGATCCGACATCTGCTCCTTGCGGATCGGCACCGAGTAGTCCTTTACAAACAGGCTCGGGTCCGTCACCACAAAGGCCAACGACGGTTCGTCCAGGCTCTGAAGCCAGAAGAAGCACGCGTCGTCCCCCGGCTCCAGCAAGCAGTAATGCTTCTGGCCCGGGAAACCGAGCAGCCCCTTGGGGAAGGTGATCACGCGGTCCTCCGCGATTTCGATCACCCCGAATCGTGTGGTCCGCACTTCCATTTGTGCGCTCCAATGTTCGGCCGACCAACTTGAACCGCCCGGCTCCATACCGGGACGACATCCTGTCTGGTCGGGCCCGCGGCCGATGCGGGTCCGAGGTTCAATCCGTCCGCCGGGTCTTTCGCCCGTCGGGCAGTTCGGGTCAGCCCAGGAAGTCCAAGAGCGTCCTGGACCCCATCATCGCCGTCGTCTGCAGACTCGCCATCAGCTGCGTCTGCAGCAGATTCAGACGCACCGCCGCCTCCGCGAAGTCCAGGTCACGCATCTCCGATCTGATCTGCTCGTCCATCAATGCCTGGTCCTCCTGACTCCTGATCGCCTTGGTCACTCGATTCGTGAAACCGCCGACCAGCGCCCGCGCCTGCGAGACTCTGTCCACGGCTTGTTCAAGGTGTTCAGCAGCAAAGGTGATGCCAAACGTGTCGTTGCTCATCAGAGCGCCGTGCAGGTCAAGCAGATCCGAGAAGACGCTCGACACGCGCACCTTTGACCGGTCCGAAGACGTGAATGTTGCGCCGCCGTTGGAGGGCGCCCCGTCCTTCAGCCCCAGCTGCGAGAACGCCGGCGAATCGTTCAGCTTCGCGATCTGGATCGGCTGCGCGAACGCGCCGTCCTGCGTGAACGAGATTCCGTTCGAGGTCGGGGACAGGGCGGCCTGGAAATCCGCCGGCACGCGGATCCCCTGACTCACCGCCTGCGCGTTGATTCGCGCGATGATCGTGCCCACCGTCACCATGTCGCTCGGCCGAAGATCCACGTCGAACGCCCGACCGTTGCCCAGCGTCACGCGGAAGTCGCGGTCGAGCGTCGGGTCCGGCTGACCCGTCAGCGGATCGGACCGCCCCGAGAGCACTTCTACACCCGCACCGAAGTTGAAGTCGGTCACGCGCGTCAGGGCCGAGAATGACCGTATCCCCAGCCGCTCCGCCGTCGTGTCCCCCGCCGATATCCCGGAGATCGACATGGCGCCGACCCGGCCGGCCGAAACCTCGTTGACCACGTCGATCCCGTCTCGGCCCGCGTTGATCTCGACGCGAACACCGATGTCCGCGCCCTCGATCAGGTTCTTGACGTCTCCGAACGTCCGGGCCCCGGACAGATCGATCACCCGCACCTGGCCCGCATTCTCGATCCGCACCGAGCCCAACGCCTGGCCGTCGATCTGCCCCGTCGATGTGCGCCAGGTCAGCTTCGGGTCAAGGTCGATGCCGACGATGGACGCGGCGCTGAACTCCGCCGTCGCGCCCGTAGCCGTCAGCCCGAGATCCGCCGCCGTCACCCCCCCGGCCTGGTCATAGAACCGCAGCGTCGGGTCCGGCCCGCCGTTCGCGTCCGGCGCCACGTCGATGCTGATCGCCCCGCCATTGATCGACACCCCGCCCGCTCCGAGGATCGTCACGCCGTTCGTCTGCTCGTACGACTGGATCGCCGCCCGCAGCGCGTCCAGCACGTCGCCCACGGTGTCGGCCCCGGTCAGGTCCACCTGGGCCCGGGCCAGCCCGTCGAAGCTGAACTCCACCGTCCCACTCGACACGCCCAGCCCGCGCCCGCCGCGCAGGTCGTCCAGCCGTGTGTCCGGCGTCAGGTCCAGGTCGAACCCGACCGTCCCGTGCACCCGCGCCGACACACCGGCAATCGGGTTGCCCCGCCCGAGCGTCACCGGCACAGCCGTGCCCAGCCCGAGGTCCGTCACCAGCCCCGTCCCCTCGCCCACGTAGCGATACCCGCTGAGGAACGACTCGACCGGGCGAGTTCCGGGCGTGCTCCCGCCGAACATGTGCCCCGAGATCGACGAGCGGTTGACGGTCTGGAACAGCCCGTCCAGCAGCGACTGGATCACCAGGGCCTGGTTTCTCTTCTCCGACGCGCTGGACCCGACATTGCTCTGCTCGGACGCGATCGACTTCGCCTCGAGGATCATGTTGCTCACCTCGCCCAGCGCCGAGTCCAGCCCGTTGAGCGAGCTCGTCGCGTGGTCGAGGTTCTTGAGCCGCTGCTGGGCCCGCTCGAGTCGGCTGTCCAGCGTCAGGATCATGGTCGCCCGCACCGGATCGTCGCTGGGTCGGTTCACCCGCCGACCCGTCGCCAGCTGAGACTGAACCGTGAACAGCGACAGGTTCGTGCGCGTCAGGTTCGACAGCGCGATCCGCGTCGAAAGTAGGTTCGGCACCCGCGCGATGTTCAGTGGGATTGAGCTCATGGCGTCACACCAGCGAGATGAGTGTCCGGGTCAGTTCGTCCACGATCTGAATAAACCGCGCGGCCCCCTGGTAGGCGCGCTGATAGTTGATGAGATTCAGCGACTCCTCGTCCACGCTCACGCCGCTGGTCGCGTCGCGCTGCGCCTGGAGACTCTCGCGCACGACGCGCGTCGCGTCCGCGTTGGTTCGGGCCGCCCCCGCCTTCACCCCAAGATTCGACACCGCGCCCGCCCAGAACTCGTCGACGCTCATCCCGGAGAACGCCTCGAGCGCCTCGGACTGCACGCCCGCGATGGCAAGGGCTGTCCCGTTGGCCACGAACGTCCCGTTCTCGTCACGCCCCAGCGTCACGCCCGTCGGGTCCGCCTGAAGATCGGCGCGAACGGCGATGTCGCCCGCCGACGTGCCCTCGAAGAAACTGTTCACGCCCAGCGTCGCCAGCACGTCCGAGCTGTCCTGGGCGAACGAGAACTCGTACCCCGCCGACGCGGTGATGCTCATCCTGCCGTCCGGCGACACCGTGGCGCTCAGCCCGGTGATCGCGTTCAGCGCCGCCGTGATGTCGTCCAGCGACGTGTCATCCTGAAAGCCCGCGCTGCCGCTGGCGTTGATCCCGTCCAGGTCCACGTCGATGCGCACGATCTCGGTCGCGCCGGTCGCGGTGCTCGTGACGTGCACCATGAACCCGCCGTTGGTCGGTCCGAACGGGAGCCCGGACAGCGACGCGTTGTTCGGATCGTTCAGCGCCAGGCCCCGATCCGCGGGCAGGACCCGCAGCGTCGACGTCAACGACGTGAACCCGCGCTCGTTGCGGCCGGTGGCGTGAAGCCGATTCACGCGGAAGATCAGCTGCGCCGCCAGCTCGTCCAGCTTCTCAATCGTGTCGACGATGGTCGCGTCGCGGCTGCTCAGGAGCGCCCCGATCATCCCATCGTTGATCGGGAGCTTCGTCCCGTCCGACGTGACCCTCACCGCCACGCTGATCTGGTTCCCCTGGCTCGTCCGTTCGAGCGTCAGCCCGCGCGCCCGCGACCCGAGGATGATCGGGGTCGAGCCCACGAACACGTCCAGGTTTCCCCCGGACTGCTCGATCACGTTCACCTCCATGAACTCGCTCAGATTGGTCACGAGCATGTCGCGCTGGTCGCGAAGCGCGCTCGCCGTCCCGGCCGTCCCCTCGACCGACACGATCTCGACGTTCAATCGGGCGATCTCGTTCAGGATTGCGTCGGCGTGCGCGACCGCTGAGGCCAACTGCCCGTCCACCTGGCTCCGCTGCTCGTACAACTCCCGCCGCACCTGCCGCAGATGCCCCGCCAGCGTGTCTCCCTGCTGGACGATCGTCGGCCCGACGGTGGTCAGGTTTCCGCCCTCGGACCAGATGTTGAAGAACTCGCTCATGGCCGAGCTCACGTCGAACCCGCTCAGTTCGTTCAGCGTGGTTTCGATCTGCGCGATGATCTGCAGTGCCCGGGCCGCACCGTGCTCGCGCGAGACGCCCGTCCACAGCCGCGACTGCAGCGCCTGGTCCACCTGCCGCTGCACGTCCAGAATCCGCACGCCGCGACCCGAGTTCAGCCCCGGCAGCCCCGAGCCGCGCATCGGCGTCAGGATCGCCAGCTGACGCGAGTACCCCGGCGTGGCGAGGTTGGCCAGGTTGTTGCCCGTGACCTGGATCGCCAGTTGGCTGGCCGTCAGCGCCGAGTACCCGATGTTCAGCGAGCTTGTCAGGCTCATCCGCGTCTCCTGAAATCAGTGGCTCAGGTCGATCCCGGACGCGATCCGCGCGTCCGGGCGCACACTCCCGCAGCGTCCGTAGGTTCCGCTTCGGCTGAGGTTGGCCGCGATCTGCCGCACCATGCCGTCCATGTGCCCCAGCAGCGTTCGAGTGGCGTCGCACACGGCGCGGTTCTCGTCTCCGATGACGCCGATCAGCTCGCGCAGCTTCGCCGCCGATGTCTCCAGTCGTTCCCGCGCCGGCCCGGTCAGCCGCCTGGCCAGTGCCGTGAGCGTGACCTCGCGTGCGGGCGTGCCGGGCAGCATCGACTCGATCAGCTCCCGCCGAACGGTGTCCAGCCGACCGATCCGCGCCACGAGCTGGCGCTGCCCGAGGTTGCACGCCGCCAGCCGTCCACCATCCGCCCGGCGGAGCGCCTCGCGGTGCTCGCGCGTCAGCACGAGCAGCTCCTCGTGCACGCCCGTCATCTCCGCGAGCAGGAACTCGAGGCGTTCCGCGTCCGTCTGCTGCGTCACTTCGCTCATCTCATTGCTCCGCTGTGCGTGTGTGCCGTCCGCTCCAGCTGCACGGGCTCGCGCGCCAGATCGCTCGCGATCCGGTCCACCAGCGAAAACTGGGCCGCCCGCGTGATCTCGTCCGCAAGCTTCGCATCCAGAAACGCCCGGAATTGCTTCTCGCCGCTGGTCGGACCGAACGGCGGGGCCGCGTGGTTCGACTCGCGCAGCTGCTCGAGAATCGGGCGCACGAACGTGATCGCCACGAGCTGCACGGCCGCCTCCCGGGCGCGTTCCTTCGCCGTCGTGGCCGATTCGACCCGAACCGAACGCCCCATCAGACGGTTGTACGCCTCCTGCTCGGCGCGGACCGACGCCCGCGCGTGAACATCCACGCGCAGGTTGCCGAACCTCGGCTCCGTTCCGATCAACGAGATGGCTCCACTCACGCCGTTCATCGCTCACTCGATAATCAGTTCCGCGTGCAGCTGCCCCATCCGCGACAATTGCGACAGGATCTCGATCTGCTTCTCGATGGGGACCGCCATCTGGCTCCAGCCGTCCAGCAGATCCCGCAGCCTCGCCTGCTCGCTCGGCCGGTCCTCGCCCACGCGCAGCGACGCGGCGTTGCGCACCTGCACCTGTGGATTCGTCTCGCTCGGCTGGGGCTGGGGGATGATCGTCGTGATCGACAGCTCCTTGTCGCTGAACACCACCGCCCCGATCGTCACGTCGTCCGTCAGCGTGATCGTCCCGGACGCCTGGTTCACGATGACCCTCGGCGGCAGCCGAAGCAGCGCCGGGTTCACGTCCCACGACAGCAACTCGCCCACGAACCCCACCACGTCCTGCCGCTCCTCCACCGGCACCGTGATCCGAATCGTTCGGCTGTCGACGGCGTGGGCGATCGGCGTCACGTCGCTGGGCACGCGACCGTAGTACGACTGGTTGATCGTGCTCGCCACCACCGACGCCGACTTGTACCCCGCGTAGTGCGGCTTGAGCACCAGGTTGAAGCTCGTTCCCAGCTTGGGCGCCTGCAGGAATCCGCGCACCATCTGCCCGCCGCGGTGCACCTTGCCCGTCGTCGGATGGCTCGGGTCGTCCACGTCGATCATCCCCGAGGCGAGTGCGAACACGTCCCCGCCCGGCCTGGGATCGCCCAGGGGCGCAACGAACAGCTCGCCTCCCATCAGGCTCGACGCGCTGTAGATCGTCGACACCCGAACGTCGAACATGTCGCCCGCCAGCGCCGCGCCCGAGCGCAGCGTCATCGACACCGACACCAGCGCGACGTTCTTGCCCTTGCCCAGCTCCTCCGGCAGTATCGGAAACCCCCGCTGCGACAACGCCAGTGCGAGCGGGCGGGCCACCGACAGCTCCTTGGACGAGTCCCCCGTCCCGTTGAGCCCGATCACCAGCCCGAACCCCTGCAGCACCATCGGACTCCCGTCCGACTCGAACCGCACCAGCTCGCGGATCGGCGACGCCGCAACCGCCGAGGTCAGCACTATGCACGCGACCGCCGTCGCCACTATGTCATTCTTGCGCGTCATCCGTGCGCCTCCTGCGCTCAGAGCATCCATGCCGGGGTCTCACGCGAACCGCGTGCCGGCGCCTCAGAACGGAAAGATGGTCTCGATCGCCCGCGTGAGCCAGCCCTTGCTCGCCGCCTCGTGCACCGGCCCGTCGTGCTGCACCGAGAGCGTCAGGTTCGCCAGCTGCGTCGACAGAATCGTCTTCTGCTCCGTCACCGACGCCGCGTCGCACATCCCCGACAGCACCATGATCGTCTTCTCTTCGTCCAGCTGCACCCGCCGTATCGCCTCGAGCACGAGCACGCCGTTCGGCTTCACGTCGATCACCTCCGCCGTGATCCGGTCGATGATCCGGTCTCTTCGCTCGTACGCGCCGTCTCCCTCGAACTCCTTCTGGGCCAATGCCTCGATGACGTCCAGCCGGTCGCCGATGCCGTTGATCAGCGTCCCCTTGAGCAGCTCCGAGACATCCAGAAACGCGCTCAGCTCGGCCCGGATGCTGAAGTCTTTCTCGGTCTCGAGCGTCTCCTCGCTCTTCTGTCGGCTGTTCTCGTTCACGATGATCGTGATCAGGTCGTGGACCTTGAATATCGTCGGCTCCGGCGGGGGCGAGGAGAGCAGGCTCCAGGAATAGAACGCCGTCGCCGGGTCGTCCCGCCCCGTCGAGCCGACCTGCCCGCCGGCGATCCCCGCCGACCCGATCACGCCCAGCACCACCAGCATCATTCGTCGCACCGCGTCGCTCCTTTGCTCGCTCATGGGTCCGTCGTCCTGGAGATAGTCACCGCCTGTCCCGGCCCCGTGATGCGCACCCGGAACCGCCGCCGTTCCTTCCGGTTCGTGTGCAGTGATTCCAGCTCGATCACCTCGCCACGCCGCGCGTTGGCCATCGCACGCCCCTGCGAGCGCAGGATCACCGTGCCGGAGACGCATCGGACCGTCAGGAGATCGCCCTTGCGCACAGCCATCGGCTCGCGCACGTCCGAACGGCGCACGACGCGGCCGGATTCGATCGGACTGACCGCCGCGGATCCGATGACCTCCGCCGCCGTCGCCGCTCTTATCTCCGGGTCGATCCATCGCCGCGTGGTCGTGACGTCCTCGGGCCCGATCACCGCCCCGCGCCGGATTCTGCGCACCGTCTCAACGATCTCCCGCCGCACCTCGACCCGCACCCGCGCCACGCCCTGCACGCCGATCCGCGCGTCACCGGCGTCGATCAACGCCACGCGCACGGTGATTCGCGACGCGACCGCCAAGGGCCGGATCTCGGCTGTGTATCCCCCGATCCGCGTGTCGAGCAGCTCGCGGTCCTGGGCGCGAAACCCGACGCGCAGATCGCTCGCCTGGACACCCAGGTACGCCGCCAGCATCGCCGCGATCCGCCCGCGCACGGTTCCCGTTGCAATCTCCGACGCGACTCGCATCGGCTCCGCGTCGTCATCCCGCGCCGTGCTTTGCGTGGTTCGTTCAGCCTCGCGCTCGCCCGAGCCCAGGAGTCGGCACGACGAGCCCCGGATCGTCACCACGCCCCAGTCGAACCCTTCCTGCGCGGACAGCACGCGGCGAACGTCGCCGACATCGACACGCGCCGCGCGGCGATGCCGCGTCGCCTCAAGGATCTCGATGCCGCCGAGGGCCTCGGCCGCGTCGCCCCGCAGCAATGCCACGTCGCCCAGCAGCACGGGTTGGCCCGGCTCCACGATCGCGCGCGTGCGCAGTGTGATCGAGGTCTGCCCGACCGCCGCGACCGCCGCGCACGCCACCGCGACGATCGCCGCCACCAGCCGCATGGAGTGTCCGGGTCGTCCGTTCATGTGCCCGCCTTACCGCCTCAGCTGCGCCACCGTGCGCATGGTCTCGTCCGCCGCCCGGATCGCCTGGCTGTTCATCTCGAAGGCGCGCTGCGTGCGGATCAGCTCGATCAGCTCGCGCGCCGGATCCACGTTGGACGCCTCGAGCCGGCCGTTGGAGAGCAGGCCCCGCGCGTCGGTGCCCGGCTCGCCCAGATTCGCCGTCCCCGACGCGATGGTTTCCACGAACAGGCTCTCGCCGATCTGCTTCAGCCCCGACGGGTTGATGAATGTCGCGATCTCGATCTGCCCGAGCTCCGTCAATTCACCGCTGACGCGCGCGAACACGCGACCATCTTCGGTGATCGTGAGTGACGACATCTCGACGCCCTCATCGACCGTGATCGTGGGCTGCAGCCGCCGACCCGTGTCGCTGGCCATCACGATCTCACCGTCGGCATTGAGCGTGAACGCCCCGGCCCGCGTGTAAGCCAGCCCGTCCGGCGACGTGTCGCTGCCCACCTCGACCTGGAAGAACCCGCGCCCGTTGATCATGATGTCCAGCGGGCGATTCGTCGTCATCACGCTCCCCTGCTCGAAGTTCAGGTGCGTGCCCGACACCTTCACCCCCAGCCCCACGTACAGCCCGATCGGGCGCTGATCGCCGTTGGAGTTCAGCGTGCCCGGCTGCGCCCTCTCGATATACAGCAGATCCTGAAAGTTGGCGCGGCTGGCCTTGTACCCGACCGTGTTGAGGTTCGCCAGGTTGTTCGCGATCACGTCCAGTTTCGTGTTCAGCGCCGACAGCGCCGACGCGGCCGATCCCAGTGCGATGTTCGCCATGCTCTGCTCCGATTCCCGTTTATGCCACGCGCCCGAGCGAGTTGATCGCCCGGTCCATCATCCGGTCGTGGTAGGTGATCATGCCGATGTTCGAGCTCACCGCCCTTGAGGCGCTCGTCACCGCCATCAAGGCGCTGATCTCGTTCACCGTGGACTGCTCGATGTGATTCTGCCGCACGGTGGCCGGCGCCGTGGTGCGGGCGTTCAGCGCCGCCTGGGGCACGGCGAACAGGTTCGCCCCCAGTTTCTTGAGCACCGACAGGTCGGGCACGTCGGTGATCTGCAGCCGGGCGATCTGCTCGTTGCCGGCGAACACCCACCCCTCGTCGTTCACCGTGAACGAGCCGCGCCCCGGCACGTCGATCGGCCGGTCCCGCTCGTCCAGGACCTCCAGCCCCGTCGCCGCCTGCACGAGTCGGCCCTGGGCGTTGCGCGCGAATCGGCCGTCCCGCGTCAGACGGATCTGCTCCTGACCGTCCTCGCCACGCTGCGACACCGCGAAGAACCCGCGCCCCTGCAGCGCCAGGTCGAACGGTCGGCCGGTCACCTTCAGCGTCCCCTGCGCCATCGACACCCGCGTTGGCATGAGCATCACGCCCGCGCCCAGCCGCTCGAGCATCGCGTTGCTCGGCAGCGACATCAACGAGTCCTCCACCCGCACGACATCGCGCTGACGCACCATCGGGATGTCCGACTTGAACCCCGCCGTGTTGACGTTCGCCAGGTTGTTGGTCAGCACCTGCTGCCGGTACATGCTCGTCAGCGCTCCGGACGCGGAGATCATCATCCCGTAGTTCATGCGCTGGTCTCCGCGCGGGGACCGGGCTTGACCGCAGGCTCGACCGCCGCCGCCCGGCCCGCCAGTTCCGCAAGACGGATCAGCTGCGTCCCGAGCGCGCCTTGGCGCAGCATTTCGCGCCCGCTGGGCTTTCCCTTGGGGGCGTGATTCGGGCGGGCGGTCGCGGGCGATGTGGTCCGCTCTGGCGTCGCGTACATAGGGGGCTGCTCCTTTGCCCGCCAGACACCACAACCCCCGTGCCACCCGTTTCACACCCGCCAGAGCCGATCCAGGCCCCGAGCCGCGCACCAGCGGGCGCCGCCGGGCGCAGAATCCGCGCCCTCGACCAATCGCCACGCATGTTCGCATTATGATAGGTATCACCCAAATCAGATCGAGCGTGCAGAGGCGCGCTGACCCAGCCCGCTCCAGCTTCAGCGACCCGTCGAGCAGGGCCCGTCCGGGTTCCCGCACGGGCAGCCGCGCGCGATCGGCACGGACGATCCGCTCGCCACGCTGATCGCCGACACCCGCCGCCGGAACGCACGCCCGCGCCCGGCCGGGTCCTCCACCGGCTCGTCGGCGCGGCCCATCGGCCGGATCAGCTCGATCACCTCGCCGTCCTCCTCGCAGACATATTCATACAGCGGCATCGATCGCTCCAGCGGATCCGCCCAACGATACGCACGCCTTCTCGTGAGTGCGTCCCCCCGGTTTCGCCGCTCATCCCAGCGTCCGCTCGACCGCCTCTTTCAGATCCTCGTACCCCGCCCGGCCCATCAGGCCGAACGTCGCCTGCTTGCCGAGCTCGACCGCGGGTTGGTCGTAGGCGTCGATCCCGAGCATCCCGCCGGCGTACGCGGTGGCCAGCTCCCACAGATAAATGAACTGCCCGACATGGTGCGCATCGACCACGGGCAGATGGATTGTCAGGTTGGGGCGTGCGCTGGCCACGAGCGCGTACTCCGTCGCCCGCTTCTCCGCCGCGAGCAGCTGGGCCATCGTCCGTCCGTGAAGGTATCCGATCGCCTCCGCGTCCAGCCCCTCGGGGATGGTCACAGCCTCGCGGAACCGCTCGACCTCGACGAAGCAGACGACCTTATCGTTGGGCCCGTCGCGGTAGAGCTGCATCTGCGAGTGCTGGTCCGTCGCGCCCACAGCCCGGATGGGCGTGAACCCGACGTGGTTCTCGCCCGCGACCGTCTGCACGCGCTTGCCCAGCGACTCGGCCCACAGCTGCGCCCACCAGTCGCCAAGCGCCGCCAGCGCGTTGCAGTACGGCATGAGCACGTGGTTGGACTTGCCCTTGCGTGCTGCAAGCTCCACCAGCACCACCGCCAGCATCGCCGCCGGGTTCTCGTCCAGCTTGGTCGTCGAGCAGGCCTCGTCGATCTCGGCCGCCCCGTCCAGCAGCGATTCGATGTCGATCCCGCACATCGCCGCGCTGAACAGCCCGACCGGGCTGAGCACGCTGAACCGCCCGCCGACGCCCTCGGGCACGGGCAGTGTCGGATACCCCTCATCGTCGCAGATGGCGCGCATCGTGCCCTTGGCAGGGTCCGTGGTCACCAGGAGGTGCTCGCGGTGCGCCTTGCCCAGCGCCGCCTTGAGACGCTCGCGCACGACCATGAACTGCGCCGCTGTCTCGGCGGTCTCGCCCGACTTGCTGACCACGTTGAACAGCGTCTTCTTGAGCCCGCCCAGCTTCTCCAGCGCCGCCAGGTGCGCCGCGAAATGGTCCGGGTCGATGTTGTCCAGGACGAACAGCCTGGGCCCGCCCCGCGCCTTGTTCGGCAGCGCGTTGTAGACCGGATCGTTCAGGGCCGCGTGCAGCGCGATGCTCCCAAGCGCCGAGCCCCCGATCCCCAGCACGACCAGATTCTCAAACCGCCCGCGGCGCTCGTCCACGCATCGCTTCACGGCTGAGACATGGGCCGAACGCATCGGGTCTTTGGCCAGGTCACGCCAGCGCTCCATCCCGCTGCCGCGCGACCGGGACAATCGCTCCGTAAGCGCGGCGACGGCCTGGCCGGTCGGGCCGGACGCATCGATCCGCGCCGGGTCCAACCCGTGCTCGCCCACGCGGTCCGAGAGACAGTTGGCAATGTCCAGGGTCAGCATCGCCCAGAGCATACCCCGCGGTTCAGCCCGTGTATCCTCCACCCATGACGCCCGACGCCGTGCCGCACACCTTCGTCGTCGGATACGGGCTCGAATACGACGGGCGGTATCGCAACCTGTGCGACGGCTGCGCGCTGGAGCCGGGACCATGACCGATCCGTCCCGCTCCAAGGCGCATAAGGGACCGCTCAAGGCCTATCTCCCTGCCGACGAGCGCGTGCTGCTGTCATGCAAGCCCAGCCCGCTGTTCATCGTGCTCGTCCCCTTGAAAATGCTCGTCGTGCTCACGATCGCCTGGGTCGCGGGCGCGTGGGGCGCATCGGTCCTCCGGGCCGCGGACAACGACGTGCTGCACCAGTTCGCGCCGGCGTCGAAGTGGTTGGCCTTACTGTTCGGCGGGGCGATCGCGCTGCGCCTTTTGTGGCAGAGCCTCGAATGGCTGGCCAGGCTCTACGTCATGACCGACCGGCGCGTGCTTCGAGTCGGCGGCGTGCTGCGCCAGCGGGTCGTCGATGTGCCGCTGGCACGCGTGCAGAACATCACCGTGAACCGCTCGATCCGCGAGCGCGTCTTCGGGCTGGGCACACTGGGCTTCGCCAGCGCCGGCACCGCGTGGACCGAGATCGTCTGGGTCATGATTCCAAACCCGCACGCCGCGCTCGCCCGGGTCCGCGACGCCATCGCCGGTCGTTCGGGCGACACGCGCCCGACGCGGCCGATCATCATCGGGCTCGCCGGTGGTGTCGCCTCGGGCAAGAGCGCCGTCGCCGCCGAGCTGGCCGCGCTCGGATGCGCCGTGTGCGATTCCGACGCCGACGCGCGCCGGGCGCTGGATCGGCCCGACGTGCGCTCGCAGATCATGCAGTGGTGGGGGGGGGAGACCTTCGACGATCAGGGCCACGCCGACCGCACGAAGATCGCGGCCATCGTCTTCAAGGATCCCGCGCAGCGGAAGAAGCTCGAAGGGCTGGTCCATCCCATCGTCCACGCTGAGCGAGCGAAGCAGATCGAGCAGGCCGCCCGTCGCGGCGCGCCCGCCGTGGTCATCGACGCCCCGCTCTTGTTCGAGGCCGGGGTCGATCGGGAGTGCGACGCGGTCGTGTTCGTGGACACCCCGCGCGAGGTTCGGCTGGCCCGCGCGGTGAATGCCCGAGGCTGGGACGAGCACACGTTCGATCGTCGTGAGCAGGCGCAGATGCCCGTGGAGGAAAAACGCGCCCGGGCCCGGTTGGTGATCGTCAACACCCAAGACCGGGCCGAGCTGGCACGCCGCGTCGCCGACCTGCTCCGCCAGATCCTTGAAACTCTCGGCCCGGGCGGGACGTATAAAGTCCAGCAGGATGACGGCCGATAAAG
>JADFOF010000264.1 GCA_022563015.1 Planctomycetota bacterium | reverse complement strand
GCAGCTTGCCGAACTTGAGCCAGTCGTTGCAGCGGACGCAGGGGTTTGGTGTGCGGCCGATGGCGTACTCGGTCGCGAAGTAGTCGATGATGCGGCCGAAGTCCTTCTTGAAGTTGCAGATGTAGAGCGGAATGCCCAGTTCCGCAGCAACCAGCCGTGCGTCGGCCGCGTCGGAGATCGAGCAGCAGCCCTGGTGCTGGATCTTGAGGGGCAGGGTCTTTGGTTTGCTTCGCGCAACACTGGAGACCCGCGATGCGCTCTTCTCATCAGGGCTCTGGGCGACGCATGCGACGGATGCGGGGATGGGTTCTTGGAACGACTCGCCCGGGGTTCCGAGGCGCATGAAAACTCCCACCACGTTGTACCCCTCGCGCAGCAGCAGCGCCGCAGCGACCGACGAATCGACGCCGCCCGACATGGCGAGCAGGACCTTTGGTTTGGTGGTGGTCACGCGGGATTGTAGGGTGATGGAAGTGCTGGCTATTCGTTGATGTTGGCGTCAGAGGTGGAATGATCGGTGGAACTCCGGATCAACGATTGGCCTTGTGCTCGGCGCAGTGCCTTGAGAAGCCGACTCATTGTCGTGTGGGTGTAACCGAGCCAAAAGAGCGGTGAGAGGATGAAGAACAGTGTCGCGATAGACCAGGCAATGCCAATCAGAGAACCGCCGAACGACGTAAAACGAGGCCTTCCGATGGGACCAATCGCCAGGCTGTCAGCGAGAACCGTGAGTACCGGGGCGAGCGACCAGAGCGCAACAGCGACTGCCATAATGCGCGCCCTTTGTATGTTCTTAAGGAGTATCTTGTCGGGGATGCGGCGGGCAAGCCAACTCGTGAATGTGCAGAGCCCTTGAAAATGCACGAAGAACGCAAGAGCCGGTAAAAAGACTACGGCTGAGAAGATGGTCGCGTCGCCTCCGAATGACTCAAAGACAAATTGTGCACCCACGAGCACTAAGATAGAGACACACGCAAACTTGCCGTAGGCGCGCGCACGGGCGCGTGCGATTGCTACGCGAAGCGTTTCGCTGCCATTTGGTTCTGGCGTCAGAAGATGCAATGAACCCATGAGCCAAGTGATGACCGAAAGCAGCCCGAGCATGACTGCAGCAACTCCTAGAACTCCCCAGCCCAATTCGACCAGGTCTCGATTGAAGACGAGAGAGAGGATCATTGAAAGTATCAGCCCCGCTAGTGCGGCGATGATCAGGGCGACTACGCAATTGATTGAGAACTTGAGAAGGGTTGCGCCTCTGGCGAGACGCGCGATGAACGCGGGGTCGGCGTAATCGAGCCGATTGTCGTGGATGCTGTGCTGGATGGAAGTGCCGCACTCGGGACAGACGCCATCGTGCGAAAGCCCGATGAGCGAGTAGTCGCAGCGGATGCATGAGAGATCAGTATGTTGGCTCAGGGGAGGCGGGACGATTGGAGGGTGTGGTTGATCCGCCATGGTGGAGTGTAGGGAACGGTGACGGACGAATCACAGCAGCCATATCGGCATCGAATTCGCTTGCAAGCAGCCAATTAG
This sequence comes from Planctomycetota bacterium, assembly GCA_022563015.1. Taxonomy (GTDB): domain Bacteria; phylum Planctomycetota; class Phycisphaerae; order Phycisphaerales; family UBA1924; genus JADFGU01. Next base: position 2,417 of record JADFOF010000264.1, on the reverse strand, counting down.
ACCATCGCGGTTGAGGCGGTCCTGACCGCATTCTTGAAGAGCAGCAGGCCGGGCGTGTCGCCGGTGCGGGTGGATTCGGGCAGGCGCGTCCAGTAGGGGTGGCGGTTGTACTCGAGATAGCGTTCGGGGTGCGGCATGAGGCCGAAGATCAGGCCGGTGGAGTCGCAGATTCCCGCGACCGCGCCCTCGGAGCCGTTGAAGTTGTCGGCGTAGCGCAACACGATCTGGCCGGCGCGCTCGAGCTCGGCGAAGGTGTCCTTGCCGGCGGTGACGAGCCGCCCCTCGCCGTGGGCCGAAGGATACATGAGCGTGTCGGCGGCATTGGGCACAGCGTCGAGCCCTCTCGTCCATACACAGACCGTGCCCGGCTCGGGGATGATGCGAGTCCAGGTGTCGACGAAGCGTGCGCTGGCGTTCTCGGTCACGGTGACCGTGGGCGACGGGGGAGCGGTGTCGGGCCACGGTTGCCCCCTGGCCGGCCCGGGCAGGAGCCCGACCTGCGCGAGCACCTGGAACCCGTTGCAGACCCCGATGATGGGAACGCCGCGCTCGATCGCTCGCTTGAGCGCGGGATAGAGCCGCTCTCTCGTTCTCATGGCGAAGATTCGGCCCGAGGCGATATCGTCGCCGTAGCTGAACCCGCCCGGGAATCCGATGAGGTCGAACCGGTCGAGCAGTCCCGGGTTATCGCAGAGGTGATGGAGGTGGAGTTTTTCGACGTGTGCCCCGGCGAGCAGGAACGCTCGTTCGAGTTCGGCGTCGCAGTTCGTGCCGGCGGTTCGGATCACAAGAGCGGTGGGCGTGCCGGACATGATGGAGTGTAGGACGGAGCGCATCACACCACAGGGGCCGCATCGTGTGTGTGATCGGCCCCGTGATCGGGTCTAAAGTTGGTGGACGGGCTCGGACGAGTCCGACGACGGTTTGGCCGGAGAGACGATGCCGCGAGTCTTTGCGTTCAATGCGATCCAGTACCGTTCCGGTCGGGGCGAGGTGAGCGACCTGGTCGCCCCGCCGTATGACGTGATCGGCCAGGCCGACAAAGCGTCGCTCCTGGCGCGCGACGAGCGGAACATCGTTGGGATCGACCTGCCGCACACGCCGCCCAAGGAGCTCGGGCCGGCGGAGGCGTACGCGGGGGCAGCGGAGAAGCTGGGGGCGTATCTGCGGGATGGGACGATGAGTCGGCCAGACACGCCGGCGATGTTCGTGTATCGGCAGACGTTCGAGTATCTGGGCACGCGTCACGAGCGGACGGGGATGGCGTGCACGCTGGAGACGGTGCCGTTCGGGCCGCGCGAAGGCGGCGGCGTGCTGGCGCACGAGCAGACGTTCAGCGGGCCGAAGGAAGATCGCCTGGCGCTGATGAAGGCGACGCGGGCGCAGCTGTCCCCGATCTTCGGATTGCTCGCCGATGAGAACGGAAGCGCAACGGAGTTGCTGCGCAAGGTCGCGTCGTCGCGGCCTGCGGATATGTCGGCGACGCTCGCGGACCGGGTGCTGCACGAGGTGTGGACCGTCCAGGACGCCGAAGCGATCAAGGCGTATCAGGACGCCCTGGCCGGGGAAGACGTGTTCGTCGCCGATGGGCACCACCGGTACAACACGGCGATCGACTACCTGCACCATGTCGAGGAGACGGCCGGCCCGATCGGTCCCCGGCACGCGGCCAGGCGGACCATGTTCGTGCTGATCGGGATGTCGGACCCGGGGCTTGTGATCGGGCCGACGCACCGCGTGCTCGGTGGGATGAGCGGGTACTCGGTGGACGCGTTCTTGTCAGCAGCGAGCGAGGCGCTCGACATCGTCCAGATCGAATGGGGCTGCAGCGGCATCGAGTCGGAGATGGAGGCAACCGGGGCAGCCAACGTGTTCGGGCTCATCGACTTCGCCAGCGGGCGGTGTTTCGTGGCGACACTGCGCGACGCGGACCCGCTCGCCGACACGTTTGGCGACAAACCGAAGGCCTGGCGCACGCTTGATGTGGCGCTCATCCAGCACCTGATCGTCGAGCAAATCTGCCAGCCGAAGCTGAACGCGGGCCGCCCCGTGAAGTGGGTTTTCCCCCACTCGGTCGAGGAGGTGATGAAGATCGGGACGGGGGCGGAGACGGGATCCGGGGGCAGCGCTGGGTTGGCGCAGATGGCGGTGATCGTGCGCCCCACGCCGCTGCACGCGGTGAAAGAGATCAGCCGCGCCAACGAGCTCATGCCGCAAAAATCGACGTACTTCTACCCGAAGCTCGCGACGGGGCTGTTCGTGAATCCGCTGGAGTGAGAACGCCCGAGGCGACGGAGCGCGAGGCTGGCGCTGTCCCGCTCCGGCGACAATATCGGCGAGCGCACCGGGAATCGATTCGTGTGAAGCCTCGTAAGAGCCCGCTCACCAGTCGCCGGATGGCGTTGCGGACTGGGCCC
>JADFOF010000263.1 GCA_022563015.1 Planctomycetota bacterium | reverse complement strand
GCGCGCCGAACGGCCTCGGGATCCTCGTCCTCCCTGGGCACGTTGAGACCGCGGAGAAACCCATAGTCCGGCGCGGCCTCGCCGCTCTCAATGTTCTGGGCCCAAATCTCCAGCGTGAGGACAGCCGCCTGCGCCAGCGCTAGCCAACCGTTCTCGCCCTGCGGCGTCTGGTATGACTCGACGAGCTCCCGTGCGAGTGTGTGATAATCGACGGCTGATCCTGGCGTTGCGGTGAGGCCGAGGTACACCTCGCGGGCGAGAAACAGGCTGGCGGCGAGCGCGAGGATGATGACAGCGAAGCATCCCGTTCGCCGAAAGCTGGACTTGGCTTCACTGGACATGATCGCCTATCGCTCCACGCTGACGAGTGTACGCCGCGGCGCATGTGACCGCTCAATCGCCCGCATCCGGTCGCGGCAGATTGAAGACGTAGTCCGTGGCGGACTCGCCCTCGCGAAATGCCTTGATACCCAGTGTGCGGTCGTGGAGGCCGCCGTCGTCGGTCTGGTCAGCGCCGACGGAGTAGAGCGTGTACGACCGACCGAACTCGTCGGATGTCGGGTCGAGCGTGCGGTAGATGAATCGGCCGTCCACTGCGAAGGGATCGGTCGGCAGGGTCGGCAGGAACTCAGGAACGAGATCTTCGAGCGCATCGGGATACCCGCCGTGGCGGGCGTTGTGCAGCTCGATGGCGACCATGGTGCGCGTGCCGGAAAGCAAAGCGTCGAAGTGATCCCGGGCTTCCAACGGGCCTGCAATGAACGGGAGCATCATGTGGAGCAGGATTTGACGTTGCGGGAGTTGATCGAGCCAGGTGTCGGGGTCGAACTGGATCGCGGCCCGCTGCTGGCGGGGCGTCTGCGCGGCCTTGATCACGGCTGCGAAGATGAACTCGGTCTGCTCGGTGGTCTGCTTCTTGGACGGGTACGCAATGGACGCGAGGTTCAGCAGGCGCGATCCGCTGGAGGGGACGCCTCCCGTGGAACTCGGTAGGCTCCCGACCCGCGAGAGGATCAGCCGACCGTTGCCGTGCCCGTCGTCCGTGTGCATCCACTGGATCATGTCGAGCAGGATCAACCGCTCGCCCTCGAATGGGAGCTGGGGCGGCATCAGCGCGAGACGATCGAGCGCGTTGGCGATGATCAGAAGCGACTGCTCGTCCATGGGGCGCTCGACGAGTTCATACCTGAGTTCGCCGTCGAAGAGGGCGAAGATCGCGATGCCGGTGAGGTGGTCGATCAGCGTGAGCTGGTGCATGAGCGCACGGGCGAGGCCGCAGCCCTGCACGAACGCGGCTGCAACGTCGGCGTCGTCGCCCGCGTCGTGCGCGACTCGCATCCGCGCCCCGAGGGCGCGGGCGAGCGAGCGCGTCTGACCCAGCTCCGGCAGGAGCACGCCGAACAGAATCCCCTGGCCCGGAAGGGGTCGTATGACGCGCGGCGAATGCGCGAGCTGATCGAGCAGATCCCACACGCCGGCCTCGCGCAGCGCGTCAAGACCCTCGATGCCGGCGGCTCTCAACTCCTCGGCGGTCGGCTCGTCGTCGGCAACTCCGATGCCGGCGGCCTCCCACTCCTCGGCGAGCGGCTCGTCGTCCGCAAACGTGTAGTCATCGGGCGATATGAGGTACCGGTAGCCCTCGTACAGCAGATCGGCGTGCTCGGACTGCGCGTCCGCGTCCTGCATGAGTCGCACGGCTTCGAGCAGCAGATCCCATCCGTTTTCGTCGCCCGGCGGCTGATACGACGCGACGAGCTCTTCGGCCAGGGCGTGATAGTCCACGGCCGACCCCGGCGTGGCGGTGACGGCCAGGTAGATCACTCGGCCGACGAAGGCCGCGACGAGAAGGCAGACGATACCGAGCGGGATCAGGCATCCGCGAGATCGACGGCCGGCGCGCTTGTGATCCGGCATGGCGCGGGGCTCCTTTTTACCAGAGGTCGGTCGCGATTCATCCGGGGTGGTCAAACACGCCTCGGCCGGCTTTGTCGCCCAAGCGGCCGGCGGTGACGAGTTGTTTGAGCAGGGGGCAGGCGCGGTAGTGTTCGCGGTTGAGACCATCGGCCAGGACGTCCATGATGTGCACGCAGGTGTCCAGTCCGATGAAGTCGGCCAGGCGCAGGGGGCCCATGGGGTGGGCCATGCCCAGCGTCATGATCTGGTCGATGTGCGCAGGCTCGGCGACGCCCTCCATCCAGGCGTAGAAGGCCTCGTTGATCATGGGCATGAGCACGCGGTTGGAGACGAAGCCGGCGCGGTCGTTGGCGGGCACGGGGGTCTTGCCCATGGCCTCGGCCAGGGCCAGGGTGCGGCTGGTCGTGTCCTGGCTGGTGGCGAGCCCCTTGATCACCTCGACCAGTTTCATCACGGGCACGGGGTTGAAGAAGTGCATGCCGATGACGCGGTCTGCGGCGTCGCCCGCGGCGGTCGCGATCTGGGTGATGCTGATGCTGGACGTGTTGGTGGCGAGGATCTGGCCGTGCGTGAACATCGCCGCGAACTTCTGGAAGAGCTCCTTCTTGAGCGCGGCGTCCTCGATGACGGCCTCGATCACGATGTCGCAGTCGGCCAGATCGTCGAGGCGTTCGGTGTAGGTGAGGCGATCCAGAGCCGCGTCGGCGTCGTCTTGCGAGAGCGTGCCCTTCTCCACCAGCCGACCCAGGCGCTTTTTGTGGCTGCCCCTGCACGTGTCCAGCACCCCGGCGGATGTGTCCTGGAGACGGATCTCGAACCCGCTCACCGCCCCGACCTGGGCGATCCCGCCGCCCATCTGGCCGGCGCCGACGATCCCGATCTTTTTGACGTTGTGCATGGTCCTCTCCTGCGGGGTGCGTGTGATTCTGACAGGGTAGCGCCGGCGTGCAACCACGCCACCCTTGCCCACGACCGATTGCGCGCGGTAGGATCCGGCGATGCCGACGGTGGCCCAACTCGAGGATCTGCTCGCGGAAAGCCCGGATGATCCGTTCCTGCTGTACGGGATCGCGCAGGCGTATGCCAAGGCGGATCGGCACGAGGTGGCGATCAGGTTTTATGACCGGTGCCTGGCGATCGACCCGCAGTATTGCTATGCGTACTACCACAAGGCGAAGTCGCTCGATTCGCTTGAGCGTCAGGCCGAGGCGACCGGGGTGCTGGAGGCTGGGATCGAGCAGGCCCGGGCGCTCGACGATGCCCACGCCGAGGCTGAGCTGACCACGCTGCTGGAAGATTACCAATGAGCGCCGGCGACGAGCATTCCAGCGCCAAGCTGTACGCGACCCGCCTCGTCGCCCGGCGCGCGTACAGCCGACGTGCGCTGGCGGACAAGATCGTGGGGCACGGCTTCGGGGCCGACATGGCGCGGCGGATCGTGGACGACCTGGCGCGGGTGGGTGTGCTGGACGACGATGCGCTGGCCGAATCGCTCGTCGAGGCGGAGCTGTCGCGCAGGCCCGCGGGGCGAGCGCTGCTCGAGAAGAAGCTGCTGGCGCGCGGGATCAGCGGCGGGACGGCCAGGCGGGCGGTTCAGCGAGCGCTGGAAGACCGGGATCTTGTCGCCGACGCGGCCGAGTTCGCGCACGGCAAGGCCTCGGCCATGCCCGCGTCGCTGGACGACACGACGCGGCGTCGTCGGCTGTACGCGGCCCTGGCCCGACGCGGGTTCGATCCCGAAGTCTGCCGCGTCGCGACCGAAGACGCCCTTGGCGTATGATCCGGGCATGACAAAGCACACCACGCTCGCTTGCGTCCTGGCGCTTTTGGCCGGCTGTGCCGCGCCGGACAACGACCGGCTCACGCTGAACAACATCGAGACGTTCAGCGAGCGTGGGGGCACGGCCGGGGCGCCGGCGCAGTACGCCCCGCTCACGGGGGTTGCGCGGCTGGACTGGGCGCGCACGCGGTACGTGGTTCCCGTGGATTCGACGGTGCACGGCCCGACGTACGCGCCGACCATCGAGTGGACGGACACCATCGCCCGCGAGCGCGGCGAATACCCGACG
>JADFOF010000262.1 GCA_022563015.1 Planctomycetota bacterium | reverse complement strand
GCGAACTCTTGATGGCCGGTTTCCTCCAGGCCGCCGGTGTGCGCATGACGCGCGCTGTCACCGTCCCCCTGCGCGTCCCCGCAGACGCCGAGATCGTCATCGAGGGCTACGTCTCCCACGACGCCGGTCACATGGGCTACGACCCGCGCACCGACGGCCCGCTCGGACCCGGCGCCGCGTTCGAGGGGCCGTTCGGCGATCACACCGGGTTCTATTCCATGCCCGACCGTTACCCGCTGCTGGAGGTGACGGCGATCACGCACCGCCGCGATCCGATCTACCCGACCACGATCGTCGGTCTGCCGCCACAGGAAGACTACTACCTCGGCAAGGCGACCGAGCGGATGTTCCTGCCGCTCTTGCGCACGCTGGTGCCGGACATCCAGGACTACGACCTGCCGATGTTCGGCGCCTTCCACAACTGCGCCTTCATCAGGATCCGCAAGCAGTACGCACTGCAGGCGCGGCGCGTGATGCACGCCATCTGGGGCGCGGGGCAGATGGCCTGGACCAAGACCATCTTCGTCGTGGACGAGGACGTGGACGTGCACGACACGGCCTCGGTGCTCTGCGCCTGCGCCCGTTGGTGCGACCCCGCCCGCGACATCGAGACGGTGCGAGGCCCACTCGACATCCTCGATCACGCCGCCCCCTGGCTCGGCGCGGGAACCAAGATCGGGTTCGACTGCACGCGCAAGTGGCCCGGTGAGCAGATCCGCGACGGCGAACCGACCGCCTCGCGCTCGATCTCGAGCGCCGACCGCGAGCGTTGGGCCGAGTCGGCGGCCCGCATCACCGGCATCGATGCGGCGTGGGCGCCCGAGGGGTTCGGCGGGTGGCTGTTCGTGATCCCTTCCGGCCACGGGCGACCCATCGCCGAGCGCCTCGCGGGACAATCAGACTCAGCCCCGTTCGTCGTGGTGGTCGGGCCCGGCGTCGAGCGCGGCGATACCGAGGGCGCGCTGTTTCACTGGTGTGCGTGCTGCGATCCCGGCCGCGACCGCCTGCACGGCCCGGCCGGCGTCGTGTTCGACGCGACCACCAAGAAAGCGGGCCAGGTCATCAACAGCCAGCCCGTGCGCCCGTGGCCTCCCATCATCCAGATGGACGGCCCGACGCGCGAAAAAGTCTCGCGCCGATGGAGCGAGTACGGGCTCGGGTGAACGACGCCGAGTCTGAGCCCGATGCCCGCGAAGGCTCGGATCACGCACGTCGGGAAGGGAATCCGAGCCTTCGCAGACTCAACCTCGGCGTCCGTTCGATCGCGAACGTCACGCGTTGATCGAATCCCTCTACCCGCCGAAGCGTTCCGTGGCGACCGCTGCCCGGCGTGTCAGCCACGCGTCGGCGATGTGGACGATCTTCTCCTGCAGTCGTTTGGCCGCCTGGTGCTCCTCGCTCTTGTTGAGCCCGTTGAGCAGGACGCTGAACGCCACGGCCCGGTCATGCGTCTCATCGATCACGTAGCCCGACATGGTGCGCACGCCGTTGATGTAGCCCGTCTTCGCACGAACCTCGTTCTCGGGCCGATCGGTGAACCGACTGCGCAGCGTGCCCTGCCCGGGCGTCGCCAGCGACGCGACGAATATGTCGCCAAGCTCCGGGTCGAGGTACAGCGAGCCCAGCCATGCGGTCATCAGCTGCGGACTGATGCGGTTCAGGCGGCTCAAGCCCGAGCCGTCCGCCACCACCAGCTCGTCCCCGAACGACGATCCGAGGCGCTCCTGCACAACCATGTGCACCATCGTGGCGCCGTTGCTCCAGGACCCCGGCTCGCCCGAGACCGCGCCCAGCCGCTTGAGCATCGATTCCGCGTACAGGTTCTTGGAATCCGTGTTGCAGCGCCGAACGGCCCGGGCGATCGGCGTCACGATCGGAACGATCGACTCGCCAACGGGCAGACGCTCGTTCTCCTCCGCCAGCCGGACGATCGGCCCGTCCGCCAGCCCGCGCCTCGCAAGACAATCGGCCAGCAGATGCCCGAACAGCGTCGCGCTGTCGTGGATCGTCACGTCCGCGGACGCCTTGATCCGCACGGCTCCACCGATCGTGATGTTGTTCGTGTCCGGCGTGCGCGTGATCCAGATCGCCTGCGTGCCCTGCCGGCCGGTCGTGCGCACTCGAATCCGCAGGTTCAGCTCCCTCGTGTTCGGCTCGAGCTGGATGGATGGAGCAATACCCAGTTCGTCCGCGGGCGTCGCGAACACATTGACCACGTTGAGGTGAAAGTTCAGGCCGTTCACCTCCGCGCAGTACGACTTGTTGAGTTGATCCTTCGGCCAGGACGGATGCACGTAGTTTCGGTCGAAGATGCGATCGTCGATGATGATTTCAGAGACGTGCGCCATGCCCGAGCGAACCACAAAGTCCGCCAGCAACTCGACGATCTCGCCGACGGACGACTTGGGCTGCATCTCGCTCAGCAGCACCGGGTCGGCGAAGCCCGGGTCGCCGCCCCCGACGATGATGATGCGATCACCGTCGCGACGGATGTCGGTCTTGAACCTGAACTTCGGGCCCAGCACGTGCAGCGCCGCGCCCGTGGTGATGAGCTTCATGTTCGACGCCGGCATGAAGCCCCTGCCGTCGGAATTGTCGTGTTCAGCCAGAACCGCCCCGGTCGAGAGGTCCACGATCTGAATACCGACGGTGGCGTCGCCGATGCCCGCCGCCAGGACCGCCTGCGTCACCGCCTGTTGCAGTTGGCCCGGTTGGGCCGGTGCCGACAGTGGGTGAGCCCGATGCGAGAGCGGTGCGTTCGCGACCGCGAGCGAGGCGCTGACGGCCGCACCCGCCGCCAATGCCCGGCACCACCGTCGATTCCCGAGTCCGTTCGGCATGGAAGACCCTCCTGGTCGATTCGCCCCTGCAACCTATCGTATCTGGATCGGCCCGATGGCGTCCACTTCTGGATGGATCGGCGGCCCTGGGCCCGGAATCGCCGCTCACCCGGTCACGAGCGCGAGCCTGCGTTCAGCCAGTTGCGCCAGCTCCTGGGCCTGGTTGGGCCCCGCGATGTCCCACTGCGCCCATCGCACCCTGCCCACCTCCGCCGCCCTCAGAATCCCGTCGCAGATGTATTTCGGCGTTCGCTTGACCACAATGACCGCAAGATCCCTGCTCGTGAGCGGCATGACGAAGATCGGCCGGTCCGGGCATGGAATCACGTACCCCAGCACGCGCTCCATCCCACGCGCCCGAAACACCAGCGACCAACGCCACGGGATGCCAACCCATTCGATCGACACGGCCGTCCCGTCGAGCCCCATGAGTCGGCCGCGCAGGCACTCGACCCCAGCCCGCAGATCCGCGCTCACGCCGCCCACCAGTTCATCCTCGGTCGGGGTGCGGAATTGATCGGCCCAGACCGATCGGGGCTGAACGCCGGTTCGTGGCATCGGACCTCCCGCACGACGTGCGGCTCTCGCGACGGACGCGCTATGTCCCCGCCCGGCAAGGGCTTACCCTCGATCGAGGATACGGGTTGCCGTCCAGAGCGATCTGTAGGGGAGATCCTCGGGTTTTTCCAGCAGGCGTCGAAAGTGGTACCATGCACCGCGCGGCCCGACCCGGCTCGGTCCAGCGACCGATCGACGCCGCCTGTTCTCGATCCATTCGGCCCGACCCACCCATGCCCGACACCCCCGCCCAGACACCGCATTCCCCCGACTTCACCTCGTCGCCGCCCGTCGTCGGATCGATCATGCTGGTGGACGACAACGTCCAGAACCTCGAACTCCTACAGGCCTACCTCGAGGAGCTCGGCTGTCCGATCCGCACCGCCACCGACGGCCAGGAGGCCCTGGACCTGGTCGCAAACGACCAGCCCGACATCATCCTCCTGGACATCATGCTCCCCCGGATGAGCGGGTTCCAGATCTGCAAGAAGATCAAGGGCTCAGCCGAGACACGCGGCATCCCGATCATCATGGTCACGGCGTTGAACGAGGTCTCCGACGTCGAGCGGGCTGTCGAGTGCGGCGCCGA
>JADFOF010000020.1 GCA_022563015.1 Planctomycetota bacterium | reverse complement strand
CGGTCGGTGTGTGTGGAGCGCGTGCATGAGTGAAAACAGGCTCGAGTGTGACACGCCGGTGATAGAGCCGGGCATGTGCGATTTCTTCGATTTCCTTTGCTTTCAGGACGCATTGTGTGGTAGACTGTCCCTGAGCGACCACCCGCGTCGCCGTGGATGCAGAATCCCATATCAAGGAGACCCGCAGATGCCCCAACGCAACCCAACTCTATGCGCAGCAGCACTGCTCGCAGCCTCCACCACATTCGCCACAAGCGCACACGCCCAGTCCACGCACGTTATCAACATCGGTGAACGCAGCGCGGCAGTCCACCTCCCCGCCTCGTATTCACCCGGATTCGCCGCCCCGCTCATCATCCTGCTGCACGGCTACACCAGCAGCGGTGCCCAGATAGAGTCCTATTTCCGCTTCACACCCCTCTCTGAGATCCATGGCTTCCTGCTCGTCGCGCCCGACGGCACGCGCGATCCGGGCGGAAATCAGTTCTGGAACGCAACCAACGCCTGCTGCAACGTCTACAATTCACCAGTGGACGACTCAGCCTACCTCCGCGCACTCATCGACGAGATCAAGGTCCAACTCGCGGTGGACGACCGGCGCGTCTACGTCGTCGGGCATTCCAACGGCGGGGCCATGTCCTACCGCATGGCCTGCGACCACGCCGACACCATCGCCGCCATCGCAAGCCTCGCCGGCGCGACGTTCCTCGACCCCAGCGCGTGCGCGCCCAGCACCACCGTCCACACGCTCCAGATCCACGGCACGCGCGACTCGATCGTCCGCTACAATGGTGGCTGTTCCGTCTTGGGGTTGGGGTGCTATCCCGGCGCAGTCGTCACGACCGAAACATGGGCAACGTACAACACATGCTCGCTCATCCCGGATCTCACTTCGCCCCCGATCGATCTCGACGCTGGCATCCCCGGCCCCGAAACCACCGTCGCCAAGTATAACCGAGACTGCGCGCTGGGCGGCTCGGCTGAACTCTGGACCATCCATGGCGGCGCGCACCGGCCCCGTCTCTCCGTCGACTTCTCGCGCCTCGTCGTCGAGTGGCTCCTCGCTCACCCCAAGCCCGAGACCTGCTACGCCGACTGCGACGTCAATGGCGTCCTGGACATCTTCGACTTCCTCTGCTTCCAGAACAGCTTCGTTCTCGGCGAGCCCTACGCCTGCGACTGCGATCCCGACCCGGTCTGCGACATCTTCGACTTCCTCTGCTTCCAGAACGCCTTCGTGGCCGGGTGTCCGTGAAGGGGAAGTGACTGAGTGACGAAGTGACGGAGTGACGAAGGGGGGGAGAGACGGAGTGGAGAAGAGACGAAGAGATTGAGAGACGAAGTGGAGTAAGACACGGAGTGACGAAAACAGAGCCCCCTGCGCGAGCAGGGGATCCTCTCGACCTGCCATTCGCACGAAATGACGAAGAGGTAGGTCGGATCTCCGAGCCGACCGTTCGCGGTACTCACCACAGGCGTCGCGGCGGCGGCTGGTGCATGGGCGGAGGCGGGGACGGCCTACAGTCTCCACCCGGCACGCGGTGCGGGTCGGCCGGGCGCTACGGCAGGAGAAAGGTGATGCGGACGCTGATCGCCATCCCGGTGTACAACGAGCGGAAGCACGTGACGCGCGTTCTGGAGCGAGTGCGCGAGTACGCGTCGGACATCCTGGTGATCGACGACGGATCGACGGACGACACGCCGATGCTGCTGGCGAAGCAGCCGGTGGAGGTGATCCGGCACGCTGAGAACCGCGGGTACGGGCACTCGCTGCTGGACGCGTTTCGATGGGCGCGGGTGGATGACTACGACTGGGTGATCACGATGGACTGCGACGAGCAGCACGAGCCGGCGGCGATCCCGCGGTTTCTGGCGGCGGCGGCGCGGGGCGAGGCGGACGTGATCAGCGGCTCGCGGTACCTGGACATCGCGTGCGAGGGCGAGTGCCCGCCCGAGGATCGGCGCGCGATCAACGCCGAGATCACCGGCGAGATCAATGATCGCCTGGGGCTGTCGCTCACGGACGCGTTCTGCGGGTTCAAGGCGTACCGGGTGCAGGCGCTGTCGGGTCTTCGGCTGAACGTTCAGGGGTACGCGTTCCCGATGCAGTTCTGGGTGCAGGCGGTGGCGCACGGGCTCACGATCCGTGAGATCCCGGTGAAGCTGATCTATAACGATCTGAACCGGACGTTCGGCGGGCCTCTGGACGACCCGAAGGTGCGGCTCGGGCACTACCGCGAGGAGCTGCACGCGGAATTGCGGCGGAGCGCGGATCGGCTGCCCGTGGGGGCGCTGGCCGATGTGGCGACGTGCTGCCAGCTCGGCTGAGGCGATGAGCGGGCCCGAGCAGAGCTTGCTGTTCGACCCGGCGGCGAGCTCGTGGCGGGGACTGATGGCGGCGTGGCCGATCGACGCTGAGGCGGTGGGGTTTCGTGAGCAGCTCGGGCTCGGGACGGACCGGCCGATCGTGATGAGCGGGCACCAGGCGGGGGTGTGGCACCCGGGGATTGTGGCCAAGTGGTTCGCGTGCGTGGCGGCGGGCCGGGCCCTTGGCGCGCAGCCGGTCTGGCTGGTGGTGGACCAGGACGAGAACGACCCGGCTGAGATTGCCTATCCGGTGCGCACGGGCGCGGGGCTGCTGGAGCGCCGGGTGTGGCGCCTGGGCGAGCCGATCGAGGGTGTGTGCAACGCGATGCGCGCGCCGATCGCGCCCGCTGTGGCGCCGACGCCGGGCGACGGATCGTTCGCGGCAGGAGCGGTCGGCGTCGGGCTGGGGCGTGTGTTCGAGGCGGTGGGCGGTCGCGTGAAAGAGGAAACGCTTGCGCGTCAGTTCGCGTTCGCGGCGGCGGACCTGCTGGCCCTGTGGTGCGACGCGCCCACGCTGGTGTTCGCGACTGCGATCGGGAAGACGGACGCGTTCAGCCGCACGCTGGCATCGATGCGAACCGAGGCGGCGGCGTGCGTGCGGGCGTACAACGCGGCGGCCGGAGCGCACCGCGACGCCGGTGTTCGGCTCATGCGGATCGACGAGGCGGGCGGATCGATCGAGCTGCCGGCGTGGGATCTGACTCGCTCGATTCGCCGACCCGTGTTCGCCGGCGACCGCGGGCTGAACGGGGAGCCCGCGCCGCGCGCGCTGCTGATGACCGCGCTGGTGCGCAGTTTCGGGTGCGAACTGTTCATCCACGGGTCGGGCGGGGGCACAGAGAACGGCGGGTATGACCGGGTGACTGACGACTGGTGGTCGGCGTGGCGCGGGCGGCCACCGCGCGCGCCGACGGTGATGGCGACCGCGACACGGACGCTGGACCTGGGGGACGGCGCGATCCCGACCCCGGCCCAGATCGAGCGGGCGCGCTCGCGCGCGCACCAGGCCAGGCACGATCCGGCGATTGTCGGCGACGAGGAGGCGGCCCTGGCCAAGCGGGCGCTGCTGGCAAAGGTCGCCGCGATCAAGCAGCGCGGCGAGGATCCGGGGCCGGTGTTCCGGGAAATGCAGGAACTTCTGCGCGCGTACCGCCAGCGGCGCGAGGAAGACCTGTCGCGGCTGGAGGCGGAGGCGGAGCGTCTGCGGGCGCGCGCGGACGAGGCTGTCATCGCGCACGATCGGACGTGGGCATTCCCGCTGTACCCGGATGCGGCGCTGAAGTCGCTGCGCGACGAGGTCTTCGCGGCGTTTGGGGTCTGATGACGAGCCCTTTGCGCGAGCGAAGGGTGTTGCGCACGCGGGGCCGAACGCTCCGTGCTCGCGCCCGGGGCTCGTCCACGACAGACGCCGAGTCTGAGCCCGCCGCGGGTGAAGGCTCGGATTACGCGCGTCATCAAAGATATCCGAGCCTTCGCGGACTCAGACTCGGCGTCCAATACACATCTCGGCGTTGCATCTGATCTGAGGACGCACCAGTCAGTACCCGGCCGGGACGCCGCCCTTGCGCGGGTCGCCCGAGGCGTCCCATCCGCGCGCTGATCGTCGGATGAGATTCGCGGCGGCGATCGATTCGCGTCGCTGCACGCGGTGGCCCATGGCGCGGAGATGATCGACGATGAGCACGCCGGCGGCGTCGCGCACTTCGAACCATTCCGGCTCCATGTAAAGCACGTCCGGCGCCCATTGATGGTGGAAGCGCGAGGCGTTCATAGCCTCGGCGGCGGTGGAGTCCGACAGCAGCACTTCGAGGATGATTTCGAGAGTGCTGGTGATGATGGTGGGGCCGCCAGCGGCGCCGGCGACGATGACCACCCGGCCGTCGGCGTCCAGGACGATGGTGGGCGACATGCTCGAAAGCGGGCGCTTGCCGGGGGCGGGCAGGTTGCGGTCGGACTGCGTGAGCCCGAAGGCGTTGGGCACGCCGGGCAGTGCGGTGAAATCGTCGAGCTGGTTGTTGAGGCAGAACCCGAACTCGGGCACGGGCAGTTTGGATCCGAAGCTGAGGTTGATGGTCTCGGTGGCGGCGACGGCGTTGCCGTTGGCGTCGACGACGCAGTAGTGGCTGGTGCCGCGGTCGTCCGGGGGCGGCGCGCGCGAGCCGTAGGCCCCGGGCTCGTGCGTGCGGGCGGGGTCGAAGGTCGCGGCCATCGCGTCGAGTGAGGCGCGGTCGAGGAGCTGATCGATGGGGACATCGACGAAGTCGGGGTCGCCGAGCCATTCGGCCCGGTCGGCGAAGGCGTGCTTGAGCGCCTCGGTGAGGGCGTGAACGAACATGGCCGAGGAGCTGGGTCGGCCGCGGGTTGCGGCGAGGTGGCGGGTGAACAGCCCCAGCGTCTGCGCCATCGCCACCCCGCCGCTCGAGGGCGGGGGCATCGCCAGGAAGCGCCAGGAGGCGAACTGGAACGTCAGAGGCTGCGTCTGCCGGACGCGATAGGTGCGAAGGTCATCGTGCGTCATTGATCCGCCGTCCGCCTGCACCGCGCGCACGATCGCGTCGGCGATCGCGCCCTCGTAGAACGCTTCGCGTCCGTGCTCTGCGATGAGGCGCAGCGCGGCGGCCTGCTCGGGAAGCCGCACGAGGTCGCCGACCCGGATCTCGCCGCCGTGCAGGAACGCGGTCCACACGTACGCGAAGCGCCGCTTGAACTCGGGGTGCTCGTCGAACCGGGCTGCCACCGAGCGCGCGGTCGAGACATAGTTCTCGTCGGCCTCGAAGCCGTGCTCAGCGGCGCGGATCGCGGGGGCGAGCACGGTTTGTCGGTCCAGTGTCCCGAAGTGTTCGAGCGCGTAGAGGAGTCCGGCGACATTTCCCGGCACGCCGACAGCCCGGCCGCCGAGCGTGCTGGCGCTGGGGTCGTCGGCGTTGACGAAGTAGTCCGGCCCGACCGCGGCGGGGGCGGTCTCGCGGTAGTTGAGCGCGATGCTCCGCGTGCCGTGCACCGGGTCGTCGTTGAAGTGGATGACCATGAACCCGCCGCCGCCGATCCCGCACGAGTAGGGGCGCGTGACGGAGAGTGCGAAGCTGGTGGCGACGGCGGCGTCAACGGCGTTGCCGCCCTTTCGCAGCATCTCGGCCCCGGCTCGGGACGCGATGATGTGGTCGGCGGCGACGACGGCGTGTGGGAAGGCAGGGGCATCAGGGCCGATGGCGGCGCATCCCGTGCACAGGGCCGCGACGGCGGGCGCCAGCACCGTTCGCCACAGTGGTCTGATTCTGGTCATGGGTGGATTCTCGTGCATAGCGCGGCGGCGTGCAACACGGGTCGCATCGAGAACGAATATACTGTGGAGCCGCCCCGGGCTGGATCGGGTACGGCTGTGCGTTTTAGTCGAAGATCCTTGCGGAGAACGGGCCCGCCGGGCTCCGGTCGCATCCTCAGAAAGAGAGAGGCATCACGATGTCGCGAATCGCACGCCACCGACTCCCCCTTATCACCCTCGCGTTGGCTGTCGCCACGAGCAGCGGCCTTGCACAAACCAAACACTACGAGGATCACAAGGTCGCGCGGATTGAGATCCGGACGCTGGACCAGTTGCGAGCAATCGAGAGCCTCGAGCCCGAGCCGGACTTCTGGACGCACGGACGTGGGATCGGGGTGGTCGAGGTGCAGTTTGGGCCCGACGCCTTCGCCGAGTTTGAGGCGCTGGAGATTCCTCACCGCGTGGTCATCGAGGACGTGCAGGCGCTGGTGGACGCGGAGCGTGCGAGGCTGGCCGAAGGCGACCCCGACGCCGCGTGGTACGATGACTTCAAGACGCTGGCGGAGATCAACGTGCGTGTGGACGAGCTGGTGGCGGCGCATCCGAACATCGCGAGCGTCGCGACGATCGGGCAGTCGCTCGAGGGGCGCGACATCCGCGCGATGCGGATCAGCGGGCTCGGGCCGGGCGCGGGGCGCATCGGGATTCTGTTTGACGGCTGTCAGCACGCGCGCGAGTGGATCAGCCCGATGACGGTGATGTACATCGCAGAGACGCTGATGAACTCGTACGGTACGGACCCGCGCGTGACGGCGCTGTTGGACAGCGCGGAGATCTTCATCATCCCGGTGGTGAACACGGACGGGTACGAGTATTCGTGGAACAGTGAGCGCCTATGGCGCAAGAACCGCCGCAACAACGGTGACGGGACGTTTGGCGTGGACTTGAACCGGAACTGGGGGTACCAGTGGGGCGGGCAGGGGTCGAGCGGGACGACGTCCAGCCAGATCTACCGCGGCCCGTCGGCGTTCTCGGAGCCCGAGACGCGGGTGGTGCGCGATTTCATCGCCGCGCATCCGGGCATCGAGGCGCACATCGATTTTCACAGCTATACGCAGCTCATTTTGTCGCCGTGGGGCTACACCAGCACGCTGCCGCCCAATCAGCCCGAGTTCGACGAGCTGAACGCGCTGATGGCCGGCGCGATCGCGGGTGTACACGGCATGACGTATGTCTACGGGCCATCGTACACGACGATCTACCCGGCCAGCGGCGTGATGCCGGACTGGGTGTTCGGTGCGGCCGGGGCGAAATCGTGGACGATCGAGCTGCGTCCTGCCGGCGCGGCCGGTGGCGGATTCGCGCCGCCCCCCGCGCAAATCATCCCGACGGCGGAGGAGAACTTCGAGGCGGTGCTGCAACTGGGCGCGAGGTTGACAACCGCGCTGGCGATGTCGTTCGAGACGCAGCCGCCCGAGCGGATCCCGTCGGGCGAGGACTTCAGCTTCGTGGTGGTGATCGCGGAGGTGACCGGCACGCTGGCGCCCGGGTCCGGTGCGCTCAGGTATCGGATCGGCACGGGCGGGTCGTTCAGCACGTCGCCGCTGGTATCGCTGGGGGGCGAACGGTACGAGGCGACGCTGCCGGCGGCGGACTGCGACAGCATGTACCAGTTCTACGTCGAGGCGTCGAGCACGGGCGGGCAGACGATCTCGCTCCCGGCCGGCGGATCATTGGAACCACTCGATGTGCTCGTCTCGGACGTGGCAGTGACCTTCGCGGACGACTGCGAGACGAACGCGGGGTGGCAGGTCGGGTTCCCCGGCGACACCGCCACGACCGGGATCTGGAACCGGATGGACCCGGAGGGAACCGCGGCCCAGCCGGAGGACGACCACACGCCCGCGCCCGGCACCGACTGCTGGGTCACGGACGGACGGGCGGGAGCGGGCATCGGCACGTACGACGTTGACGGCGGGGCGACGACGCTGGTCTCGCCCGTGTTCGACGCAAGTGAGCCGTGGGAGATCATCGGCGGCGAGGCGTACCTGACCTACCACCGGTGGTACTCGAACGACAGAGGCTCGAACCCCGGGACGGACTCGATGCCGATCCTGATCTCCAACGATGGCGGGCAGTCGTGGACGCTGCTCGAGGACGTGACGGAGAACGCCGGGCGGTGGGTGGCCCGATCGTTCAAGGTGTCGGATTTCGTGCCGCCGACGGCCGACATGCTGGTGCGGTTCGTCGCGCGCGACGACGGCGGGGGGTCGATCGTCGAGGCGGCGATCGACGACATCACGCTGGAGGTCTTCGGGTGCACGCGTCACCCGGCGGACTTCAACAAGGACGGCGTGCTGGACATCTTCGATTTCCTCGCGTTCCAGAGCATGTTCGTGCAGCGCGATCCTCGCGCGGACCTGGACCACTCGACGGGCGTGGGCGTGTTCGACATCTTCGACTTCCTGGAGTTCCAGCGGCTGTTTGTGGGATAGACCCAGCGCGGGCGCACCAACAGAGCCCTCCGCGCCAGCGGGGGGCCATTCATGCGCACACGGGCAATGCTCACAACGAGGCACGACCGGGAGGGAGTGCTCAGGGCGTGACCATCGCGATATGGGTCGTCGAACCACCGCTCCCTGCCGGTCGCGGCTCGTTTGGCTTTGGGCGGGCGACTTTCGACACCGTGACTACGGGTTCTCGTCGATGGGCGCGCTGCGCATCTTCGCCAGACGGCGCTCGACCTCTTCTTCGTCCAGCAGGTCGCCCTCGCGCGACGCCACGACCGTTGCGACCATGAGGTCGCCCGTCACGTTGCAACTGGTTCGGCACATGTCGATGATGCGGTCCACGCCGAACAGGATCGCGATGCCCGGCCCGATCAGGTGGCCCATGCCCACCTGCTCGAACACGATGACAAGCATGACCAGCCCGGCGGAGGGCACGGCCGCCGTCCCGATCGAGGCCGCGGTCGCGAGCAGAATAATCGAAATCTGAGCCGCAAAGTTCAGGTCGTGCCCGAACAGCTGTGCGACGAAGAGCGTGGCCACGCCCTGGTACAGCGCCGTGCCGTCCATATTTATCGTCGCCCCCAGCGGCAGCACAAAGCTGGACACGTCGTCCTTGATCCCAAGCCGTTCCTCAGCGACCTTCATCGTGACGGGCAGCGTCGCAGCGGAACTGGAACTCGAGAACGCAAGAAGTTGGGCCGGGGCGATGGCGCCGAAGAACCGCCGGTACCCGACCCCGCCGAACAACTTCAGGAACGTCGGATACACGACGAGCATCATGATTAGAAGCCCGAGCAGAACCACGAGCGCGTACACAATCAGCGCCTGCAGCATGTCAAAGCCGAGCTTGGCGACGACATCGGAGATCAGCGCAAAGACCGCATACGGGGCAAGGTACATCCCCACCTGCACCAGCTTGATGACCACCCGGGTCATGCCGTCGCAGACCGCCATCACAGGCTTGGCGTGCTGCTCGGGGATCAGCGTCAGCCCGATCCCGATGATGAGCGCGGTGAACACAATCTGGAGCATCTGCGTCTGGGCGAGGGACGTGAACGGGTTCTTGGGAATGACGTCCAGAGCGCGATCCCAATCGCTGGTGGTTTTCATCTGTTGCGCGCCCGGCTCGACCTTGGCCGCAGCCTCGGTCTGGAACTTCGCCGCGATCCCGTCGCGCGTTTCGGCGCTCACCCTTGTCCCGGGCGAGATCGTGTTGGCCAGCACAAGCCCGATGGTGATCGCGATCGCCGTAGTGCTGAGATAGAGGATGACCGTGCGAAGCCCGATCCGCCCGAGCTTGCGGATGTCGTTCAGGCTGCTCGCCCCGACGATCAACGAGAACAACACGAGCGGCACGGCGATAAACCGCAGGCTTCTCACGAACAGCCGACCCACGAACTGGTTGAGGTGGCCCACGAATCGGCCGACGTAGGCGACGGCGCTGGGGTTCTCGTTCGCCGGAACTGTCTCGAGACCGAACCGCTCGATCTGGTCATCGCTCAGGTGGTACAGCTCCGCACTCTTGAGCGATGGATCCGCAGGGTCGAGTTCCGCCACGCTCGACATGCCCTCGGGCAGGACGGCGACCACCGCGTGATCGATTCCCTTCTCGAAGGCGATGGGGTTGGTGACGCCCATCTGCGCCCAGGTGGCTGGGCCCCAGGTCAGGTTCACGAGAATGCCGACAGCCGCCCCCAGGGCGAGCCCGATGAGGATCTTCCAGTGGAGTGCGAATCTGGGCATGGCTTTGTCCGTGGGTGTCGGGGCCTTGTGCGATCGACGGGTGCGAGACGGCAATGTACGCGATCGGTGGGTCGGGCACAAGCCGGGCGGCGACGGCCTGTGCGGGCTGAATCCGCACTCTGCGGCGCTACCATCCGCCGATGCCCACGTCTTCAACCGCAAGCCGACAGCGCTACATCGAGTATCAGAAGCGACTTAGGCGCGGCGAGTTGGGGTCGCGCGACGGCGGCCGAAAGAAGCCGGCGCGTCGGCGGACGTTCAGGCACCTCTTCCGCCTGTTCTGGGATCTGCTGCGCGGGCAGCGGGTGACGTTCTTCGTGGCGCTGACGACGCTGACGATGGCGACCATGGTCTCGCTGACGCTGCCGGTGTCCACGAAAATCGCGCTGGACTACATTCTTGCGGACAACCCCGGGCCGACGGGCCTGCCCGAGTGGCTCCCGCGCGACAGCAGGATCCAGCTGCTGTGGATGCTGGCGGGGGCGATGATCGTCGTGACGGTGGTGACCATCAGCCTGGGGATGTGGGGCCGATGGCAGACGACCAGGCTGACCAAACGGCTGCAGGTGAAGCTGAGGCGGAGCGTGTACGAGCACGCGGTTCGGCTGCCGATGCACCGAGTGCACGAATTGAAGAGCGGCGGCGTTGCGAGCGTGCTGCGCGAGGACGCCGGCGGTGCGGCGGAATTGCTCTTCTCCATGATGTACAACCCGTGGCGGGCGGTGGTGCAGCTGAGCGCGACGCTGGCGATTCTGTCGTTCGTGGACTGGCGGCTGCTGGTCGGGGCGCTGATGCTCCTGCCGTTGATCTGGATGACGCACCGGGCGTGGATCTCCCGCCTGCGCCCCGTGTACCGCGACATCCGGCAGACGCGCACGTCGATCGACGGGCACGTGACCGAGGCCTTCGGGGGCATGCGCGTGGTGCGCGGCTTCGGGCGCGAGCAGGGCGAGGCTGCACGCTTCGTACGCGAGACCGACTACATGGTGCGGCAGGAGATCCTCGCCTGGTGGTGGTCGCGGGGCGTCGAGATCTCGTGGCAGATCCTGATCCCGGTGGCGTCGGCGGCGCTGCTGGTCTACGGCGGGTCGCGGATCGTGGGCCAGACCATGACCCTGGGCGACCTGATGATGTTCTCGGCGTACCTGCTGATGCTGCTGGGTCCGCTCGAGGCGCTGGCGGCCAGCGCCACGCGGATCCAGAGCAACCTGGCCGGGTTCGACCGCATTCTCGACCTGCTGGACGAGCCGCGAGAGTTCGCCGACTCGACCGGGCACGTCCAGGTGGATCGGGCGGCGTCGCGAGGCGGGATCGAGATCGAGTCGGTCTGGTTCGCGTACCCGAGGCGGGTCGCGTCCACGGGCGCGATCGGGGCCGACGAGACCCGCAACGTCCCGGCCGACGAGATCGAGGATGCCGACCGGGGTGAGCCGCGATGGGTGCTCGAGGACATCTCGCTGACGATCGAGCCGGGGCAGACGATCGCGATCGTCGGGCCCAGCGGTGCGGGCAAGACGACGCTGTGCAGCCTGATCGCGCGCCTGTACGACCCGCAGCGCGGGACGATCCGGCTGGACGGCGTGGACCTGTGCGACATCGACATCGCCAGCTTCCGCTCGCTGCTGGGGATCGTCGAGCAGGACGTGTTCCTGTTTGACGGCACGGTGGCGCAGAACATCGCGTATGGGCGTCGGGGGTGCACGCGCGAGCAGGTGGTCGACGCGGCACGGGCTGCCAACGCCCACCGGTTCATCACGGACCTGGAGGACGGGTACGACACGCTGATCGGGGAGCGCGGGGTGCTGCTGAGCGGTGGTCAGAAGCAGCGTGTGGCCATCGCGCGGGCGCTGCTGGCAGACCCGACTATTCTCATTCTGGACGAGGCCACGAGCAACCTGGACACCGAGAGCGAGGCGTTGATCCAGCAGAGCCTGGCGCGGCTGATGCGCGGGCGCACCAGCTTCGTCATCGCGCACCGGCTGAGCACGGTGCGGCACGCGGACCGGATCGTGGTGATCGAGGAGGGCCGAATCCTGGAAACCGGCTCGCACGACGAATTGCTGGCGCGCGACGGGCGGTACGCGGAGTTTCTGCGGATGCAGCTGGGCACGCGCGAGGAGATGGACGCGGCCCTGGAGCGGGCCGGGGTCTCCGCGGATTCTGATTGATCGGCGGGCAATCGCCACGGCTCGTCCAGCGCACGCACCACTCCCAACGAGGCACGATCGGCAAGCAGCGCTCCGATACGAGGCACGACCGGGAGGGAGTGCTCCGGGGCGTAACCAGCGCGATGTGGGTCGTCGAACCACCGCTCCCTGCCGGTCGCGGCTCGTTTCGGAGGATGGAACGCTCGTTGTGGGTCGCGACTCGTTCGCGTGCTCGCGGGCACCCGCCAGACTGGGCGAATTAGGGAACCGGGATTTGAACCCGGACTAACTGAACCAGAATCAGTCGTGCTACCGTTACACTATTCCCCAGCAAAGGCGGCCGTATCGTACCCGCGCGATCCGGGCGGGATCGGCTGAACCGAGGCAGCCCGTTGGAACCCGGCCTGCCGCACGGGCGTAGGCTCCGCACGATGAAACCATCGAGCAGGTCATGGCGTGTCGTTCTCGCGTGCGTGTGCGCGGCGATGGCGGCGGGATCCGCCCTGGGGATGCAGGACGACCCGGCGGGCGAGGCGACCGAGCCGCTGGTCCGCTGCCCGGAACTCATCGAGCTGCTGGACGAGCACGTCCAGTGGCTGGCGCGCGAGGATCCGATCGCGGCCAGCCAGCGCGGCGACACGCGGTACAACGATCGGCTCCGCGACGAGAGCCCGTCGGCGTACGAGCGTCGTGTGCGAGAGCTTGGGCATCGGCTTCGTCGGCTGGAGGCGCTGACATCCCTCGATGCCCATACCTTCACCGAACAGGATCACGTGGACGCGGCGCTGCTCCGGCTGTCGCTCACGATGTCGCTGGCCCGGGCCGAGTTTTTCCCGGAGCAGACCCCCGTGGACGCGCGGTGGGGCCCGCAGATCCGGCTCCCGCAGATGCACGAGCGACTGCCGTTCCTCGAGCGGGCGCACTATGTGGACTACGTGGTGCGGCTGCGGGCAATCCCGACGCTGATCGACCAGACGATCGAGCAGATGTCCTTGGGCGTGTCGGCCGGCCGAACGCCGCCGGGCATCGTCGTGGCGGGCACGGACGAGCAGTGCTTCGCGTTGGCGGGCGAGGAGATGGTCGCGGATGCGACGCGCTCGCCGTTCTTCACGCCGATGGCAGAACTGCCCGTGGACGACGTGCTGCGCGAGGAGGCGGCCAAAGCGATCGCGGAGGAGGTGCTGCCGGCGATGCGTCGGCTGGGCGAGTACCTGCGCGACGAATACATCCCCGCGTGTCGGGCGTCGATCGCGGCGTCGGAGGGTGTGGACGGGCTGGCGGCGTACGAGCTGGCGCTGAGACGGCACACGACGACCGACCTGAGCGCGGACGAGATCCACGCCATCGGGCTGGATGAGGTCGCGCGCATCCGGGCCGAGATGATCGACCTCATCGCCCGCACGGACTACCCGCACAAGGACCGGGACACGGGCGACGAGCTGCTGAGCGGCTTCATCGCGTACCTGCGCACGGATCCGCGTTTTTATTACAGCACGTCCGAGGAGCTGCTGGCGGGCTACCGCGACATCTGCAAGCGGATGGACGCGCACCTGCCGGGATTGTTCAAGACGCTCCCAAGGCTGCCGTACGGCGTCAAGGAGATGTCGCCGCTGCAGGCACCCAGCTCTCCCACCGCGTACTACAGCGGGGGGTCGCTCGAGACGGGCAGGGCGGGGTTCTTCACGGCGAACACGTACCGGCTCGAACAGCGACCGAAGTACGAGATGGTGGCGCTGGCGCTGCACGAGGCGGTGCCCGGGCACCACCTGCAGCTGGCGCTGGCGGACGAGATGGAGGGCGTGCACGAGTTTCGTCGGCGGCTGGGCTTCACGGCCTATGTCGAGGGGTGGGCGCTGTACGCCGAGCGGCTCGGGCTCGAGACCGGCCCCGGCGAGCGGGGAATGTACGAGGAGCCGTACTCGGATTTCGGGCGCCTGACGTACGAGATGTGGCGGGCGTGCCGGCTGGTGGTGGACACGGGCATCCACGCCAAGGGGTGGTCGCGGCAGCGGGCGGTGGACTTTCTGCTGGCGAACACGGCCCTGAGCGAGACGAACGTGAACGCCGAGATCGACCGCTACATCGGGTGGCCGGGGCAGGCGTGCGCGTACAAGATCGGTGAACTCAGGATCCGCGAGCTGCGTGCGTCGGCGGAGGAGGCGCTGGGCGAGCGGTTCGATCTGCGCGCGTTTCACGAGGTGGTGCTCGGGCAGGGCGCGCTCCCGCTGGATCTGCTCGAGACGCGCGTGAGGGAGTGGATCGCGTCGCCGCCGGACGACGGAAACCACTGAGCGCTGCGATGGGTCTGGGACGCCGAGTCTGAGTCCGCGAAGGCTCGGATGGCTCCGATGACGCGCGTGATCCGAGCCTTCGCCCGCAGCGGGCTCAGACTCGGCGTCCGGGGCTCAGACTCGGCATCCGTCGTGAACGAGCCCTGGGCGCGAGCACAGGGTGCTGGGCGTGCCTGACACACAGCACCCTTCGCTCGCGCGAGGGGTTCGTCATCATGGGAGTCGGTTCAGGTGAACGTGCGACGCGCTGATTGCAAGCGCTCGAGCGGGTCTATCAGGCGGCCCGCTCGACGACCTCGATGGCTTTCATGACATCGCGGCAGATGGGAAAGAGGCGGTTCAGGCGTGTGAGCTTGAAGAGGTACTCGACGTTGTGGCCGGTGTTGACCAGGGCGATGCGGCCCTTGGACTCCTGGATCGCGTTGAGCAGTTCGACCATGATGCCGATGCACCCGGAGTCCATGTACTGGACGTTCTGCAGGTCGAAGACGATGTGTCGTGCGGGGGTTTCGGCGTCGGGGTTATCGAGCCAGCGACGGACCTCGGTGGTCAGATCCTCCGCGTCCGGGCCGGACAGGGCCTGCACGGTCACGGTCGCGACCAGCGTCCGGCCGAGCTGCTCGTAGGTCGCGAGGACCTTGTGCTCGCGCGGGAGCGTGGGCTCGGGCGGGGGTGGACGATCGGCGGGGTTATTGCTCGATGCCTTGGGGTGCTTGTCGCTTGAGTGCCTGGGTTTGCCGAACATGCGTCGGGGACCTCATTCAAGGGGGCGTGGGTGCGTGGATCAGGAACGCCGATCATCTCTTCGATTTTCATTGCCACCGATGGAGCGGGGAGGCGCGTTGCGGGCGATCAGGCTTGTCGCGGAGGGGCTGGGCTCGACCGAACCTGGGCGGCTCGACGGGTGTGGAGGGGACCACCTGGGGCTGTTCTTCATTCAGCCGACGGCGACGGGCCTCGTCGATCGAGCGATCGAGCTTGCCGAGGATGGCCTTGACCTGGTTGAACGCGCGGTCCGTGCTGCTCATCGTGCAACTCCACTAGTCCTCTCAGGTATCGGCCCGAGGCGGCGCGTACTTTGCGCCCAGGCGCGGGGGTGTGGGGATCGCCCGGCAAGGGTTGACGGTTGTGCGGGTTGGCGGGATCGCTCGTCTGGCTGTAGGCTTTCAGGACGCCGACCGTCGCGTCGCGATCGGCACCGTGTGCCCGCCCCACGTTCCGAGAACCACGAAGGCTGCATGGCTCAAGTCGTACTCCAAGATGCTCGCAAGCTCTACGCCGGGGGAATCGAGGCGGTCCGCGCGTTCTCGCTGGACGTCGCCGACGGCGAGTTCGTGGTGCTGGTCGGCCCGTCGGGGTGCGGCAAGAGCACGACGCTGCGCATGATCGCCGGGCTCGAGCAGATCACGTCCGGCACGATCTCGATCGGGGGGCGCGTGGTCAACGACGTGGCGCCCAAGGACCGCGACGTGGCGATGGTCTTCCAGAACTACGCCCTGTACCCGCACATGACCGTGAGCCAGAACATGGGCTTTGCGCTGAGGCTGCGGCGCGTGCCCAGGGGCGAGATCGAGCGGCGCGTCGGCGACGCCGCCCGGATCCTCGGCATCGAGGAGCTGCTTCAGCGCAGGCCCGGGCAACTGTCGGGCGGGCAGCGGCAGCGCGTGGCGCTGGGGCGGGCGATCGTGCGCGAACCCAAGGCGTTCCTGTTTGATGAGCCGCTCTCGAACCTCGACGCCAAGCTCCGCGTGACGACCCGGGCCGAGCTCAAGGCGCTGCACATGCGGCTGTCGACCACGACCATCTACGTCACGCACGACCAGGAGGAGGCGATGACGCTGGGCGACCGGGTGGTGGTCATGTCCAGGGGCGAGATCCAGCAGACCGACGCGCCGCTGAACGTCTATCGCAGGCCCGCCAATCGGTTCGTCGCGTCGTTCATCGGGATGCCGCCCATGAGTTTCCTGGACGGGACGATCGTGTCGCACGATGGCTCGCTGGTGTTCGCGGAGCGCCACGAGGGGCTTCGGCTGGTCGTGGCGCCCGAGCACCGCTCATTGGTCCAGCGCCACACGGGCCGACCCGTCGTGCTGGGCATCCGCCCGCAGGCGCTGAGCGAGGCTCGCGGCCGCGAAGGGAGCGCCATCGAGCTGAACATCCGCGTCATCGAGCCGATCGGCGAGAGCATGGACGTGTTCGCAACGACGGCCGGGGGGGGCGAGCTGATCGCGCGCGTGCCGGCCCGCGAGGGGATCTTGCCCGGGCCCGGCGCGCGGTTTATGGTCGATCCGACGGGTGTGCACTACTTCGAGCCCGGCGAGTTCGGGCGCAGCCTGCTCGCCGAGGGCGCGGACTGAGCCGGATTCCGAGTGCGAACCTCGCCCACACGACGCCCGCGATGGTCCTCCAGCCGGTTTTCAATTAGACTCCACGGGAGCATGGGACGGAGCCGCACAGTTGGCGTGATGATGCTGGTGGCGGTGCTCGGGCACGCGGGCACGGCGATCGCCCAGGGCGGGCGGGCGTGGCGCGTCCGGTGTGCCGGCGATCTGGACGCGATGGCGATCGTGGATCGGCTGGACGCGGTGCTTGAGGACGCTGAGCGCCGGCACGCGCAGGCTGTCCTGCTCGAACTGGGCGGGAACCGGTGGCGGACGGACGTGGTGTGGGCGATGGCCCGGGTCGTTCAGCAGCGCCGGATCCGCGTGATCGCGCTGCTTGGCGACGACGAGGACGGGGTCGTCGGGGCGGGGCAGCTCATGCTGGCGACGCTGTGCGATTCGAGCTGGATCGACCCGGGCACGCGGATCGAGTCGGACCAGAGCGACGACCTGGCCGATTGGGCGCCCCCGGACACCGACTTTGAGCGCGTCCATCGCGAGCTGGCCGGGTCGATTTGGCTGCGCCTGCGCGAACGCGAAGGCCCCGTGGCGCTCGCCCGGGCGCTGGTGTCGCGCGAGGAGTCGGTCTGGCTCGCCGACGCCGACGAAACCGTGACGTTTGAAGAGCCGCCCCCCGAACAGGCGACAGCGTTGATCGAGTATCGAGACGACGGCTTTCGTGTGCGCATCGACGCGGCGCAGGCGGTGCGGCTGAAGCTGGTGGGCGGGCTCGAGGATCGGCCGGCGGTCGTGCTGCGGGCCGAGGGCGTCAACCCCGTCTCGCCCCGTCGGGTGGAGCTGGACAGCGGGCTCGGGCAAGCCCACCGCAGGGCGTGGACCATGCTGAGCCGGATCGGGTCGTATGTCGAAGAGCTGGAGCAGGAGAGCAGATCCGGGATCCGGGTCACTGGCGATGGGCGCGGGGCCGAGCGCGTCCGGAGCGGGCTGAACGCGGCGCGGCGGCGGCTGGCTGAACTCGACGCGCTGTTGGACGTGTATCCCGAGATCCCGCGGCTGGAACCCAGGCGCGCGGGCGGCGGTGACTTCACCGGCACGGTGAAGAAGCTTCGCGTTCGGATCGAGAAGCTGGCGGAGCGCCGCTAGATCAAACGTCACGTCGCCCTGTGCGCAGGACGCCGAGTCTGAGTCCGCGAAGGCTCGGATATCTCCCGATGACCTTGGTACGCCACGCGATCCGAGCCTTCGCCCCAGGGCGGGCTCAGACTCGGCGTCCGTTCCAGCGCGGATATGACGCGTTGATTGAAACCACTCCCGGCGCGGCTGGCGAGCTGGACCCCACACTGGCGTGGGGGGCTCTGTGGTGCGCGAGGGTTGCGGCGAGCGGATTGTGGGCGCGGTTCGCCTACGCTGAGGC
>JADFOF010000261.1 GCA_022563015.1 Planctomycetota bacterium | reverse complement strand
GCCCAATCCGAACTCGAGCGCCGATTGACCGGCGCCGAACTGGCCGACGCCTTTCTCCAGGCCGCCGGACTCATGGACGAGACCGCCACGCGCCTCGAGATGACCGGCGACACCGGCCTGGTCACACAACGCCTCCAGGAGGACATCCTCCGCAAGCTCGACCAGCTCATCGAGGCCGCCAAACAACAGCAACAACAACGCTCCTCCAGCAGGAGCGCCTCCAGCTCGCCCGGCACACAACCGCAACGCCGACAGCAGGCCAATCGCGCCAGCGACGGCGAAAACCGGGGGCAGGTCAACCCGCCCGCTCGCCAGGAAGGACCGCTCACGCCCGGCGGCGCCGGCGACGCCTCGACCTGGGGCGCGCTCCCAGCACGCGTCCGCGAGGCGCTCAGCCAGGGTCAGACCGGACGCTTCAGCGCGCTCTACCGCTCGCTCACCGAGGCCTACTACCGCAGGCTCGCCGAGGAGGCCGGCAGATGACCAACGCCCTCGCACTCCTCCTCGCCGCCGCACTCGCCTCCGCCGCGCTCGCGCAGCAGACCGACCCCCCGGCTCGGCCCGACGGCGACGCGTCCGCCGAAAACAACGCCATGGCCGACGAGATCACACCACAGCTCGACGAGGCCGTCAACCACGGACTCAAGGCCCTCGCCGCGCTCCAGAACCAGGACGGGTCGTTCGGCGGCGGGCGGTTCGGGCGCAACGTCGCCATCACCTCGCTCGCGTGCATCGCCTTCATGGCCGACGGCAACCTCCCCGACCGCGGGCCCTACGGCGACGCCATCGAACGAGGGCTCGACTACGTACTCGACAACGTCACCGACTCCGGGCTCATCGCCGACGAGACCGCCAACGGTCCGATGTACGGCCACGGGTTCGCGACGCTCTTCCTCGGCGAGATCTACGGCATGACCGGCGGCCGACCCGACGACGAGCGCGCCCGCCGCGTCCACGAAGCGCTCGTCAAGGCCGTCAGACTCATCGAAGGCTCACAGAACCACGAGGGAGGCTGGCGCTACAACCCCGTCCCCTACGACGCCGACGTCAGCGTCACCATCTGCCAGGTGATGGCCCTGCGCTCGGCCCGCAACGCCGGGCTCCATGTCGACGCCGCCGTCATCGACAAAGCCGTCAAGTACGTCCGAGGCTGCCAGAACCCCGACGGCGGGTTCCGATACCAGAACCAGCTCGGCGAGAGCGGGTGGGCACGCTCGGCCGCGGGTGTCGCCACGCTCTTCTATGCCGGCGTCTACGAGGGCGAAGAGATCGACCGCGGGCTCAAGTACCTCGCCACCAACGCTCGCCCAGGACTCCCCATGACCTCCACCGCACACTTCCACTACGGCCACTACTACGCCGTCCAGGCCATGTACCTCGCCGGCGGCGAATCGTGGGAAAACTGGTGGCCGGCCATCCGCGACTACATCCTCTCGCTCCAGCAGGCGGACGGCTCGTGGAGCGACCGCAGCATCGGCGACACCTACGCCACCGCCATGTCGCTCATCATTCTCCAGATGCCAAAGCGGTACCTGCCGATCTTCCAGAAATGACACACGCGCACCGTTCAACCCGTTCCCGTGCGCGCCCCACACGGCTGGCGCTGCGCCTGCTCGCGGCGTCGGCGCCGTTCTTGCTCCCGATCGCCTCAGCCCAGGACATCGCGCTGGACCGCGTCATGCTCGACCTCGCTGCACATCGCACCAACATCGGGCTGCTCGAAATCAACACCGACTCGATCGTCTACACCGAGGCCTCCGGGCTCGTCCGCACCGCCCGACTGTCCGACCTCGCCGCCATCTACGCCCCACTGCCCGCGCCGCCGCTCGACCCCGCCGCCGCCTGGATCGAGCTGACCGACGGCCAGCGCTTCATCGGACAGCTCGCACCCGGCGGCGAGAACGCGGACGGCG
Source organism: Planctomycetota bacterium (assembly GCA_022563015.1). GTDB lineage: Bacteria > Planctomycetota > Phycisphaerae > Phycisphaerales > UBA1924 > JADFGU01. The sequence goes on along the minus strand of JADFOF010000261.1, from coordinate 2,106 downwards.
TCGGCTGGGACAGCCCGATCTTCGGCCCGCTCCACTTCCCGCTCGACCTCGTCCGCGCCATCGTGCTCGACCAGAACGCCGCCCGGCCCACAGACATCGGCGCCGACGACACGCTCGTGCTCCGCAACGGCGACGTGCTCACCGGGTTCATCGAGCACATCGGCCCATTCGCCGAGATCGACTCCGGCTCCAGGCCCGTGCGCATCCCCATCGACCGTGTCGCCGTCGCGATTTTCTCAAACGAACCGCGCCACCGCGCCGGCCTGTTCGTCTGGTTGGCCGACGGCACGATCGCGCGGGTCGTGTCGCTGCGCACGGACGGCTCGCTCGTCGAGCTGGCGCGCCCGCCGGCCCACCCCGACACCGAGGCCAACGCCGTCGCACCCGCCCGACGCGTCCCCATGAGCCAGCTGCTCGCGGTCGTCGCCGACGCCGCCGTCATCATTCCACTCGCCTCGATCACCCCCGTCGCCCAGCCTGCATCGCCCGAACGCCGATGGACGCCGCCGGCACGCTTCGGCTCGCCCCTCGGACAGCCCCTCGACGCCGCCACCATCGAGTTGCCCGGCCCCATGCGCATCGAGTGGCTGCTCCCGCCCGGCACGCGCAGCCTCATCTTCGACGCCCTGCTCCCCGAGCACAGCCGAACCTGGGGCGACTGCGAGATCGTCGTCGCCGCGCACGCCTCCGGCCTCGACCGCGAACTCGCCCGCGTGCGTCTGTTCGACCTTCAGCCGAGCGCCACCGTCATCGCCCGATTCCCGCCCGAGGCCGTGCGCGTTTCGATCACGCTCGAGCCGGGCCGCTTCGGCCCCGCGCAGGACCGCGCCCTGCTTCGCGGCGCCCTGCTGCTCATCGAGCCCTGACCAGCGCCCCGCCTACCGCAACTTCAACGACGCCAGCGCCGCGATCACCAGCAGGATCGACACGATCCACAGCCGCGTCACGACCTTCTGCTCGCTCCACCCGCCAAGGTGCAGGTGGTGGTGGTACGGCGCGCACCGGAACACACGCGTGCCACCGCTCGCTTTGTAATACCCCACCTGCACCACCACCGACCCGATCTCCGCCAGAAAAACGCCGCACATCAACAGCACCACGATCTCCTGACGGATCACCACCGCGATATACGCGACCAACCCGCCCAGCGCCAGCGAGCCCGTGTCGCCCATGAAAACCTGCGCCGGCGAGCAGTTCCACCACAAAAAACCCAGACACGCACCCAGCATCGCACCCGCCAGCACCGTCAGCTCGACACTGCCGGGGATGTGCGGCACCAGCAGCGTCTGCGCGTGCAGCTGCATCCCCGCGACGTACACCAATACCAGAAGCCCCAGCGACACGATCGACGTGATCCCCGTCGCCAGCCCGTCCATCCCGTCCGTCAGGTTCACCGCGTTGCTCATCCCCGCCACCATCAGCACCGCGATGACGATGAACACCACCCGCGGCAGATAGATCAGGCTCTCCGTCAGCGCATACCCCAGCGTCGGGTTGTTCGTGCGCTGGAACGGGAGCGTCAGCACGTGCGCAATGTCGCGCGAACCCGCAGGGCTGTCGCCGTGACCATAAATAAAGTACCCCACCAGCAGCCCCAGCCCCAGCTGAAACACCAGCTTTTCCCACGCATACAGCCCCTGCCGCGACCCGGCCCCACGCGATGTCGCCGTCAGCTTCAGCCAGTCGTCAACCCCACCCAGCGCCGCCAGCCACAGCAGCACCACCAGCCCCACCAGCAGGTAGAAGTTGCCCAGGTCCGCCAGCAGCAGGCACGTCGCGACGATCGCGCCCACGATCAGCACGCCGCCCATCGTCGGCGTGTTGGCCTTGCCGGCCGAGTGCGCCTTCAGCGCGTCGGCGTCGGTCATGCCCGCGTCGCCGATCTTCATCCGCGTCAGCTGCGCGATCACACGCCGACCGAAGACAACCACGACCAGAAACGACACCGCCGCCGCCGCCAGCGCCCGAAACTGGATCTGGTACAGCACCTCGAACTGCAGCGCCGACAGCACGCGATGCACCACCGAGCCGAACCACTCGTCAGTGATGTACAGGTAGATCGAGTACATGCTTCAGGCGTCCGCCATCTCGACCGACCCGTCCGTC
>JADFOF010000260.1 GCA_022563015.1 Planctomycetota bacterium | reverse complement strand
CAACCAGCACAATCGCTGCGGCCAGCACGACCAGCACCGGCTCCCGAACCGTCGTGAGGTACTTGGTCATGGTCGTCGTCTCCCGCTCGTAGTGTCGCGCGAGCCTCTCTCGCGTGCGCCCGTCACCCCGCGGATTCCCCGCCAAGCCGATCTCTCGCCCGTCCCATTCCGATAACCCCTCGGCGTCCGACCGAAACAGGTCGCGTTGGCATGCGTGCCGCCCCCCAGGGCACGCGGGCATCCGCTCCCGTCAAGCTCACACCCTCGGACTCCGATGACACTCCGGGCATGTGGGCCGTGGCGTCGGAGTGCGACATGGGACTGATCCGAGGCGATCGGTCCCCCGATGCCCCGGGGCCATCAGCATCCCAAGGAGACCGCAGGTGTATCAGCACGAATCCGTTCTCATGTATGCCTCACGCCCCAGGTGGGGCCGCCCGATCAACAGTTGGATGGCGCGTCTGCTGATCACCTGCATCGCCCTGGCGTTCACGTCGTCCCCGGCGCAGGCTCAGGTCACGCTCGAGGAGACGGTGACCGGAGGGGATGCATCCGCCTCCGCGGTGACCCTTCCCGCGATTCAGGTCGGAACCGACCGGACTTATGTCCTCGCCGTTGCCACGAAATCGAACACCGTCATCACCGCCGTCACCGGCGGCGGGCTTACGTGGACCGTGCAGGTCGAACAATGCACGACCGGCAACAAGACTTCCATGCGCATCTGGACCGCCCAGGGCTCGCCGGGCGCGCCATTCCAGCTCCAGATCACCCATGGCGGTGGGCGTCCGCTCACCGCCATCCTGTCGCGCTACTCCGGCGTCGGAGTAATCAGCGACCCCACGGGCGAGAATCCGGCCGGTGAGAACGGGAACTGCTCAGACGGAACCGAGACCTCCCCCGCCCAGCTGACGCTCACCTCGACGGACAACGGATCCGTGCATGTGCTCGGTGTTGCACCCGCTAACCTGGCGGTCACATCGGCGTCCTCCGGGTACACGCTCAATGGGAGCGACGTGTACGGCACCGGAGGCAACACGACCTACGCCTACATGTACGAGAAGGCGTTCGATCCCGCAGCCACCGACACCTTCCAGGCCACACTCAGCGACGTCTCGCAGTGGGCGACGGGCGGCATCGTCCTGTCGCCCGGCACACCCGTTCCCCCAGTCTTCGCGGATGTCTCCTCAGCCGTCGGGTTCGATGTCCAGACCAGCGGCACTCAAACATCCGGGCTGAATTTCGCCGACTACGACAGTGACGGCGACCTCGACGCCATCATCACCGGACAGACTTCCGCACGCCTGCTCACCAATGTCAACCAGGGGCAGAGCTTCACCGCGTCCATCTTCGGCGGCGGGAACCGCTCCGGACAAGGCGCCATCATTGACATCGACAACGACGGCGATCTCGACTTCTGGCACGCTGACGAAAAACTCTTCGAGAATAACGGCGCCGCCACGTTCACCGACGCCGGCAATCTCGGACTCTCGAATCCAATAACGACAAGCGGTGTGGCTGCGGCCGACGTCGACGCCGATGGCTACTGCGACGCCCTCATGTTCAGCGCCAACGGCAACTGGATCGGGTTTCACGGCGGCAAGGTCGTCGAATCGCTCGCCGGCACCGATGATCCCTCGTACGGGCTCAACGACGCCGGGAGTGTCGGGTCCGGCGAATTCTGCGCCGCCGGCGACGTCAACAACGACGGCCGACTCGATTTCTACTATCACTACAACGGAGGTCGCCTGTTCCTCTCCGACGGCGACGGCACGTACACGCAGAACGCCAGCGGCATCTCCGTCGCCACCGCCGCCAACGAGCCCGTTGGAGCGGCATGGGCCGACTACGACAACGACGGCGATCTCGACCTCTTCGTCCCGCGATACGCGTCGGGCGCGGGCGGATACCTCTGGCGAAACGACGCCGGCACCTTCACCGACGTCGCCGCCGCCGCCGGCATCACCAACACCTCCGGGCAGCGCGGCTGCGCCTGGGGCGATTACGACAACGACGGCGACCTCGACCTCTACATCTGCGTCGATAACGACGTCAACGTGCTCTACCAGAACCAGGGCGACGGAACCTTCGCGAGCGTCTTCGTCGGCGCCAGTGTCGCCGGAAAAAGCCAGGACGCCGTCTTCGTCGACTACGACAACGACGGCGACCTCGATCTGGCCGTGACTCAAGAGGCCGCCAACAACGTCCTGCTTCAGAACTCCACCAACGACACCAACTATCTCAAGGTGCGCGTCATCGGCCATGGCCGGACCATGACCAACGCCGCCGCCATCGGCGTCCGGGTGGACCTCTACGCCGCCGACGGCTCAACCTTCCTCGCACGCCGCGAGATCGCAACCGCACGAGGCTTCGGCGGCACCGAGCCCGCCTGGGTCCACTTCGGAGGCGTCGTCAACACCACCACCTACGTCGTGAAGGTTCACTTCGTCGGCGGCGTCACCGAGGTCGCCGTCGTCCCCCAGGCCGTCTCGACCACCATCGCCGCCGTGACCATCCCCCAGATGCTCACCGTCGTCGAGGGCAATCCGAGGCTCGCAGGCTGGCGCGAAGTCGAGCCGGACTGATCCCACCCAGGCCTCCCCAGGACGCCGAGCCTGAGTCCGCGAAGGCTCGGATACCGTCAACACCGCCCGAAGCTCCTACACTGTGCACGGGGCGGCTTTGGCGGGTGTCCCGACCGCTCGAAATAATCGACGGCCGACGCCCGGGCCGCACTCATAAACCCGCGTCAGGAGCCACCCCATGACCGCCATCATCCTCCTCGTCGGCGTCATCATCGCCGTCTCGATCCTCGCGACGATCCCGAAGCTGCCCTCAGTCGGAACCCGCACCGCCGCCGCCATCGCCGCCGTCCTTGTCCTCGGACTCGCCGTCTTCGCCAGCTCATACCGCCACGTGGGCGAGAACGAAGTCGGCGTGGTCGTGAGGGAAGCCTTAGGCCCGAGCCTCGCGCCGGGCAAGATCATCGCAACCAGCGGCGAGAAGGGCGTGCAGGCCGACACACTCGCGCCGGGCTGGCACGCCGGCCTCTGGCCGGTCATTTTCAAGATGGAGACCACGCCCATCATCGAGATCGAGGAGGGGAACGTCGGTCTGATCACCGCAGCCGACGGCAAGCCCCTGCCCCCGGGTTTCATCTACGCACCCGAGTGGGCTGAAGAGGACTTTGGCCGCATGATCGGCGACGCCACGTACTTCCTCGGCCCGGGCGGCGGGCACAAGGGGCCGCAAGCCTCCGTGCTCACGCCCGGCAAGCACCGCTTCAACCCCCAGCTCTTCAAGGTCACCATCGTCAAGGCCACGAACATCCAGAAGGCAACCGTCGGCGTTGTGAAATCCAACGTCGGCGAACTCCCCGCCGAGGGTGCCGCCCCCGACGCCATCGTCGACCGGGGCAGCCCCGGCATCTGGCGCCAGCCCCTGCTTCCCAGCCAGTATTACATGAATACCAACGCCCTGGAGGTCACCATGATCTCCACAGCCAAACGCACGGTGCGCTACACCAAGGCCGCATCCCAGCGTCGGGGCATCGAGCCCGGCACCGAGGAACGCGAGATCACCGTCCGATCGTCCGATGGCTTCACCTTCCCCGTCGATGTGCGCGTCGAGTACGAGGTCACGCCCAGGGACGCGTCCCTCGTCGTCGCAAACTTTGGCAGCGACGGAGAAGAACTCAGCGAGCGCCTCAACTCCGCCGTCAGGGCCATCTTCCGCAACAACGCCGAGAGCGTCAAAGCCCTCGACTACGTCCAGCAGCGTTCGCTCCAGGAGTCCCAGTCGCTCGCCCTGCTCGTCACCGAGATGGCCAAAGTGGGCATCACCGTCACCGCTGTGCGCATCGGAGACGTGGGCGACGAAGAAACACTGGGCGAGCTGCTCAAGACCCAGACCGACCGCGAGATCGCGCTCCAGGAACAAGAGACCTTCAAGGAGCAGCAGCGGGCCGCGGAACAGAAGAAAGAACTCGCACGCACCCAGCAGGAGGCCGAAGAAGAGAAGCGCCTCGCC
>JADFOF010000259.1 GCA_022563015.1 Planctomycetota bacterium | reverse complement strand
GGGCAAACTCCAGCCCTTCGCAGACGGCCTTGCCGATCTCAATGGTGCGGTCCAGCGGGAGGCCGGCGCGCGCTGAGGCAGCCGGGCCGGGCCCTGAGGCTCTCGATGGGCCGGTACTCGTGGAAGTTGCTTCTCCCTCACCCTCGCCCTCTCCCGCCGGGAGAGGGGATTTAACAGCCGCCTCAAGCAGCCCCTCAACATCACCACCGCCCATCAGCTCGGTGACCATGTAGGGCGTGCCGTCGTCTTCCTCGCCGAGGTCGAGCACGGCGACGATGTTGGGATGCACGCCCAACCGACCCATTGCCTGGGCCTCGCGGGAGATGCGTTCCCTTGAGGTCTGGTCGAACCCCTCGGTTTTTATTAGCGCGAACGCGACCTCGCGGTCCAGCAGTGTGTCGTGGGCCTGGTAGACGCGTTTCTTGCCACCCTCGCCCAGGAACTTGCTGACCTGGTAGCGGCCGTTGGCGAAGGAGGTTGGTTCGGATGACCGGTCCGATATTGAGACCCGGGCTGCCGCGGCAGGAGTTGGCTCTTCGGCCTCGCCGTCCATATGTGGCGCAGAAAGGGTCAGCAGACCGTGGGCGTCCGCGTTGTCTGGATCGAACGACAACACTGACCGGGCGATCTCATCGACAACATGCCAATCGCGTTCGGCAAGCGCCGCTTCTGCCTGGTCAAGCAACAGATCGATCTGCCGCTTCATGCGCTCACTGATCATGATGGGCGGGATGATACAGCGATGGATTCGATTGCCGGGCGTTTGGGCGACGCCCGCGAGTCGCTACCATCGCCAACCCCGCGGGCGAAATATAATCCGCCCAACGCAAGTTCGAGTGGAGGCAAGGCATGGGACCCGACGGTAAAGACCTGGGCGAGATCGCCAGTGTGGTGCTATTCGAGAACGAGAAGGTGAAGATCTGGAACCTGATCGTGGAGCCGGGCGAGGCGAGCGACTGGCACCTGCATGGTCGTGATTACGTCACGGTGATTGTCGAAAGCAACGGTCACCTGGACGCACAGTACGGCGACGGGACGGGCACCGTAAGCGATAACGCAGTCGGCGACTTCACTTATCACGACTCGCACCAGATACATCGAGTCGTCAACAACACCGACACCCGATACAAGAACGTCCTGATCGAGCTGAAGTAGACGCTCGAATCCGGATTGGGGCGGAGTGGCAGGTTCCGCAGGTAGCGGTTATTGCGGCGGGCCGTGGCCGGGTCGGGGTCCCGCGAATACTGAGCACTTCGATCATCGTCGTCGACGCCGCGCTTCTGCTTGCCAACCACGCGAGCGCCGGCCCGTCGAGAGCCTCAGGGCGCGGTCCTCTGCCATTCAGGGCGCGGGCGCTAGACGTTCAAGGAGCCCGTTCAAGGACGCGAACGCCGGCCCTTCGAGAGCCTCAGGGCGCGGTCCTCTGCCATTCAGGGCGCGGGCGCTAGACGTTCAAGGAGCCCGTTCAAGGCGCGGTCGGCCGTCCCTTCGAGAGCCTCAGGGCGCGGTCTCTGCCATTCAGGGCGCGGCCCGGCGGTGACGGCGCGGCTGGCGCCTGTGCAGGCTCTCGCGCAGTTCTTAGTTCGCCCGTATCATTCGCTGCTCTGAGAAAGGGGCGACAAGCGATGCGCCTGACGGTGAACGACGAATCGCACGAGGTCACGGTCGATGCGGAGAGAACGCTGTTGAGTGTGCTCCGCCACGAGCTGGGGCTGACGGGCACAAAGTACGGCTGCGGCGAGGGCAACTGCGGCGCCTGCACGGTACTGATCGACGGCGAGGCGACGCGTTCCTGCATCACGCCGGTCACATCGGCGAGCGGACGCGAGGTGAGGACGATCGAGGGGCTCGCGAACGGCGACGAGCTGCACCCTGTACAGGAGGCGTTTGTAGAGCACACGGCGTTCCAGTGCGCCTACTGCACGCCCGGGTTCATCATGAGCAGCGTAGCCCTGCTCGACCGCAACCCGGCCCCGGACGAAGACCAGATCCGCGCCGCCCTGAGCGGGCATATCTGCCGTTGCGGCGCTTACGTCCGCATCATCCGGGCCGTGAAGTCCGCCGCCGAATCATCTGTGAAAAACGATGACGGGCAAAACGAAGGCGGCGCGCGGTGATCGGACAGCAAGCGCAATCAGACATCGCACTTACGGTCATCGGCCCACCGCGATGGACGCCGGAACCCGACCCACGCGGGCCAAACGGAGATCCGGCGACTCTGCTGACGATGGACCGGGACGGCAGTGTGACGGCGTACTCGGGCAAGGTCGAATACGGCCAGGGGATCCGAAACGGGTTCGTAATGGAGATCGCCGACGAGCTCGACGTCCCGATCGGGTCGGTCCGCATGATCCTTGGCGACACGGACCTGGTTCCACAGGACAGGGGCACGACGGGCAGCGCATCGACGCGAACCGTCGGCATCCAGTTGCGTCGCGCCGCCGCGACGGCTCGCAGAGCGCTGATCGACCTGGCGGCCACGCGGCTTGAGGTGCAGGCGGCGGAGTTGGAGACGCGCGACGGACAGGTTGTGGTTGCCGGCGACGGGTCCGGGTCTGGGTCTGGGTCTGGCGCTGTCAGATACGCCGAACTGCTTTCGGGACAGTCTTTGACGTTGGACGTCCCGGAAATCGTGGAGGTCAAACGGGTCGAGGACTTCCGCGTGATGGGCCGCCCGGCACGACGCATCGACGCCGTGGCACGCGTCACCGGAAGCGCAAAGTACGCGCAGGACGTCGTGGTTCCCGGGATGTTGTACGGAAAGGTGCTCCGGCCGCCATCGTACGGAGCGCGGTTGCAGCAGATCGACACTGCGCGGGCCGAGCGCGTGGACGGCGTGGTGTCGGTGGTGAGGGACGGCGATTTTGTGGGCGTCGTGGCCGAGCGGGAGGACGCGGCTGCGTACGCGATCGAGGCGATCCGGGCGCGCTGGGAGGAAAGCCGGGACACGGCTTCCGACTGGAACCTGCCCGCGCTCCTCAAAGAGAGGGCGCTCGAGCCCGTAGTGCTTCGTGAAGACGGGTCACTTGACCCCGCGTTCGAGTCGGCGGACCGCGTATTTGAGAACACCTACTACGTGCCGTACGTGTCCAACGCCCAGATGGAGCCGAGCGCGTCCGTCGCCCGGTGGGACGGCGATCACCTGACCGTCTGGTGCGCCAACCGCGGCCCGTTCACGGAGCGGGATAGTCTCGCCGATGAGTTTGGTTTAGCGGTCGATCAAGTACGGGTGATCGCGGCGGAGATTGGCGGCTCGTTTGGCACGAAGACGCCGACCGTTTCGCACGAGGCAGCGCGTCTTGCGAAGGCCGTAGGGCGTCCGGTGCGCGTCTCTTACGACCGATCCGAAGAGTTCGCGTGGAGCACCGTGCGACCTGCCGCCCTGTTCGAGATTCGCAGCGGGGTAGCGGCCGACGGAATGATCGTGGCCTGGGACTACACGGCCTTCCATACGGGCGAAAACGCGTTCCGCGGGCAACGCGGCGCGGACACGCCGTACGACGTGGAGAACGTCCGCATCACCGTGGCGGCGTCGGAGTCCCCATTGCAGTCGGGCTCTTACCGCTCGCTCGGCGGCGCGACCAACCATTTCGCCCGCGAGGTCCACATGGACGAGATCGCACACGGGCTCGGGCTGGACCCGCTGGAGTTCCGGTTGCGGAACCTGTCACACCCGCGACTGCGCGCCACGACGATCGCCGCGGCCAGGAGCTTTGGCTGGGAGGCGCGGGTGAAAGAGGCGGGCGGGGGTTATGGCATGGCGATCGGGTACGACGCGGGCAGCTTCACGGCCCAGTGTGTCGAGGTCTCGGTCGAAAACCGGGAGGTGCAGGTCCGGCGCGTCGTCGTCGGGTTCGACTGCGGCCTGGTCGTCAATCCTGACGGCGCACGCAATCAGATTGAGGGCTCGATCATCATGGGCATGGGGACCGCACTGTGGGAGGCGGTGGAGTTTGACGGAGGCCGCGTTCTGAACGCCGGGTTCAGCCGCTATCGCGTGCCTCGGATCACCGACACGCCGGAGATAG
>JADFOF010000258.1 GCA_022563015.1 Planctomycetota bacterium | reverse complement strand
CGCGCAAGCGGAGAGTGTTGCGTGTCCGACGCCGAACACCCCGTGCTCGCGCCCGGGGCTCGTACACGACGCGCGCAGGATCTGAGCAACGAAGATGAACGCGACGCGTGCGGCCCGACGCGCTCTGGAGCGTCGATTCAGACCGCGGCGCTATTCCTTCGCCGGCTCGTCGTCGTGATCGTCGTCGTGGTCATCGTCGTCGTCGTGATCGTCGTCATCATCATCATCGACGATCCTGACGGAGTACTGGAACAACGCGCCGTCGAGCGTGCCGACGGGGACGTTCCTGATCACGCCCTCTTCGGTCGAGAACTCGAGGCCGTCCGCGCTGCCGGTCACCTCGATCGTGATCGGCGCCGGCGTGAGCAGCTCGATCCAGTACTGGGCCGCATCTTCCCACGTCGGCGAGGTCGGCTCGACCAGCACGTGCACGACCGATTCTCCGTCGGGGCTGTAGTCCGGATTGTCCGTCAGTGTGTACGCGGCCGAGGACTCGGGCTTGATCTGCTGCCGACCGATCGCGACGAAGTTCCACGCGCCGCCCTCCTCGCTGGGCGGGTTGGCGACGTAGTACCTGACATCGAGCCACGAGTCGGACCCGTTGTTCATGGAGACGGTGGCCTGGCATCCACACAGCCCGACCAGACCCAGCCCGCACGCCATTGCTCGCCTTCGATTCGTCATGGTGAATTCCTCCTGGGCGATTGCCCGTTTGATCCGCGTGTATGGTCGCACATTCGGCCGCCCCGTGCACGCCGAAACCACACGGTGGCCGATTCTTTCCGATCAACGCTCCCCAGACCGACCCTCCCGGCGGTGAGATCCGTGCCGCCGGGCCGAATCCCGGGCCCCGGACGCCGAGTCTGAGCGGGGACGCCGAGTCTGAGCCCGCCGCGGGCGAAGGCTCGGATCGCGCGCGTTTGGACGTCATCGTAGATATCCGAGCCTTCGCGGACTCAGACTCGGCGTCCGGCACACATCCGGATGCGACATCTGATTCGAGCGCTCGCTACCCCCGCGCGTCACGCGGGATCTCGATCTCCTCGATGGTGGTGCGACGGAGTGTGACCTTGCCCTGGGGCGTGTCCTGCTCGGATTCCTCGACCTCGTGCCGGAGAACCGTCTGCTGTGTGTCGGGGTCCGGGTCTTTCGCGGCCGCGTGCCAGATGTGCCCGACGAACTCGCCGAGGGACCGCATGATGGTTTTGCGCGTCGGTGCTTGCATGCGTCATCCCGGGCTGGGATGACCTCCCGCCGGCGCGGGGGGCTCTGTCCAGTCGCCGCGCGCGTCGTCGAGAATGCGCGCGACCCGCTCGGGCCTGACGTTCTCGTGCAGCGTCTCATCCACGAGCATCGCCGGGGCTGTGCCGCACGAGCCGAGACACTCGAGCTCGATCAGCGTGAATGCGCCGTCGTCGGTCGTCTCGCCGACGTCGATGCCCAGCGCGTCCTTGACCGCCTGCGTCACCTTCTCGTGCCCGCAGAACTCGCAGGCGACGGAGCGGCAGATCGCGATCCGGTGCCTGCCCTGCGGCGTGAGCGCGTACTCCTCATAGAAAGACGCGGTGTCGAGCACCTCGGCCGGCTTGAGCTTCAGGAACTGCGCGATCTCGGTCATCGCCTGCGGCGGCACCCACCCGTAGGCGTGCTGCACCATGTGCAACGCCGGCAGCGTGCAGGCCATCATCGTCTCGTACCGCGGCAGAAGCTCGCGCGTGAGCGTGTCGCGCATGGCCTGCGTGAGGTATGGCTTCTCGCGGCGATCGATCTCGGCAGCGGCGGAGTTCTTCGCGGTCCAGGACATCGCTCCATCCTAGGCCCCACGCCCCCAACAGAGCCCCCCGCGCAAGCGGAGTGGTCCTCCGCCTCCAGCCCTCCCGCTCCCCGCGGATGCAATCGCGTCACCAACCACCCGCTCCCGCGGGCGGCTCGGATTCAGTCTCCGCCTTGACGAACGGCTGGCCCGGGCTGTACGCCCGGCTGTCGAGGTCGGCGTGCCTGACCAGTTGGCCATCAAACGCGGTCCGCTGCACGCTCGAACCGCTCACGCGCCCGACGTGCTCGACCCTCGGCACGCCCTCGGGCACAGCGACCCTGGGCGACCCCCACGACACGCACTCAACCACCCGCCCGTCCGGCGCCACGAGCATCACCCAGTCGCCCGCGTTGGCCAGTGAAGGCCTCGACGAACACCGGGCCGTGAACACGAACGCGTCGTTGAAGTACGGGTGCGGCGCTTCGGGCGCCCGACTCGCGTCGCCGATCGGCCCCTCCCACCGGCACCCGTGTCCGTTGAACACGACCGCGCATCCGCCCGGTTCCAATTCCAACTCGGGGAAAACGAACTCGAACCGCCTCGGCCCCTCCGCGGCACTGTCGCGAAGCGTGTACCCGGCGAGTTGGATCGGCTCGTCGTGCGGGTTGACGATCTCGATGAACTCGTCGCCGTTGGCCTCGCGCACGCCGTCGCGGTTCGCGTCGCCCAGCCCGGTGCCGTCGTCCGTGGGCACCGCGAACAGAACCTCGGTGATGAGCGGGTGCAGCCCGTCGGGCGGGCGCTCGGTCGCCGTGGTCGGCTGGGCGCCGACACGCAGAATCCCCGCCAGCATCCACAACAACACGCCAGACTCCATGACCAGTCTCCACACCAGTGATTCGATCGCACACCAGCCTACCGCGCCGAGCCCGCACCCGCAAAGGCGCGCACCATACGAGCCGCGACCGGAAGGGAGCGGTAGTTCGACGACTCATGTCGCGATGGCGACACCCCGGAGCACTCCCTTCCGGTCGTGCCTCGTATCGGAAGGAGACGCGTCCGAGGACGCTCTACCGATCCAGCTCCGCCGCCACGATGTTGATCGAGCCGAGGATGGCCACGGTGTCGGCGAGCATGTGGCCCTCGAGCATCTTGGCCACGGTCTGGTAGTTGATGAAGCTGGGCGGCCGCGTGCGGACGCGCCACGGCCTGGGCCCGCCGTCGGCGACGATGAAGTAGCCCAGCTCGCCGTTGGCGGTTTCATGGGCGCCGTAGGCCTCGGCCACCGGGGCGTCCCAGCCGCGGTTGGTCATGATGAGCTGGAAGTGCTGGATGAGCCCCTCGATCGAGCCGTACACGTCCGACTTGTCGGGGATGACCATCTTCGAGTCGGCGAAGGTGTCGATCGGCCCGCCGGGGATGTGGTCGATCAGCTGCTCGATGATCTTGACGGATTGCTTGATCTCCTCGATGCGGACGAGGAAGCGTGTGTAGACATCGCCGTCCTGCGCGATGGGGACCGAGAACCGGACCGCCTCGGCGCCCTGGCCGTCCCAGTTGTCTTTGTAGCAGAGGTACGGGAAGTCCTTGCGGAGGTCGCGCACGACGCCCGAGGCGCGTGCGAGCGGGCCGGTCATGCTCCAGCCGATGGCCTCTTCCTTCGTGATGACGCCCACGCCGCGCGTGCGGTCCATGAAGATGCGGTTGCGCTCGAGCAGTGTTTCGAGGTCCTTGATGGCCACGGGCAGATCGTCGCGGATAAAGCTCTTGATCATGCGCTTGAAGGTGTCCTCGTCGGGCAGGTCCTGCATGGCGCCGCCGACGCGGGTCCAGTCCGGGTGGTAGCGCTGCCCGGCGATGAAGTCGCAGATGTCGTTGATCTTCTCGCGCGGGTTGAAGACGTAGAGGAACCCGGTGAAGGCGTTCAGGTCCAGCCCGCTCGCTCCCACGCATAGCAGGTGGTCCTGGATGCGGGCGAGCTCGGCCAGGATCGTGCGCAAGACCTTGCAGCGCGGCGTGATGTCGATGTCGAAGAGCGTCTCCACCGCCCCGTGCCAGCAGATGTCGTTGGCCAGCGGGCTCAGGTAGTTCATTCGGCTGACGATGGTGACGTACTGGTTGTAGTCGAGCACCTCGCCCAGCTTCTCGAAGCCGGAGTGGAGGTACCCGATGTGGGGCGTACATCGCACGACGCGTTCGCCCTCGAGTTCCAGCACGAGGCGGAGCGTGGTGTGCGTGGCCGGGTGCTGCGGCCCGAAGTTCAGCGTCCAGCGGTCGCCCGTGTCCACGCGCTCATCGAGATAGTCCACAGCCTCGATGTCAACG
>JADFOF010000257.1 GCA_022563015.1 Planctomycetota bacterium | reverse complement strand
GCGATGGCCAACCCGATCCCGGAGATCATGCCGGACGTGGCGCGCAGCGCGGGTGCGGCGGTGGTGGGCACGGGGCGGAGCGACTTTCCCAACCAGGTGAACAACGTGCTGGTCTTCCCGGGGATTTTCCGTGGGGCACTGGACGCGGGCGCGACGCGGATCACACCCGAGATGAAGCTGGCAGCGGCCCACGCGCTGGCAGCGGCGGTGCCGGAACCGACGGCCGAGCGCATCCTGCCCGACCCGCTCGATCGGGCTGTCGCGCCCCGGATCGCCGAGGCGGTCGGCGGAGCGTGGGACGGGTCGTGACCGACGCGGCTTGAACCAACGCCCTTGGCGTTGTGGTCGGAAACGCACGCGAGCCGCACCCGGGCGGTCTGAACCCGGTAGCATCCTGTAGATGGCAGACGAAACACGCTCAGCCGTGACCGCCCAGCGCGCCCCGGAAGAGGACGCGACGCTGTACCTGCACCCGGCGACGCTGGCCAGGCTCAAGTCGTTCGAGCTGCGCGCCAAGATGATCGTCGAGGGGATCATGAGCGGGCAGCACCGCTCGCCGTACCAGGGGTTTTCGGTCGAGTTCGCGCAGCACCGGCCGTACGTGCCCGGCGACGACGTTCGGCACCTGGACTGGAAGGTCTTCGCCAGAACCGACAAGCTGCACCTCAAGCAGTACCAGCAGGAGACGACGCTGGACCTGATCGTGATGGTCGATTCGTCGGGATCGATGGCGTACGGGTCGCGCCGGTTCGCCCAGGCGAGCGGCATCGGGCAGAAGCTGAGCCCTCGCGGCGGATTGAACTGGACCAAGTTCGACCACGCGACCGCGCTGGCCGCGGCCCTGAGCTACATCACGCTGCGACAGGGCGACCGCGCCGGGCTGGTCGTCTATGCCGATGCGATCCGCGCCATGGTCAACCGGTCCAGCGCCATGGGGACGTGGCGGCAGGTGGTCGGGGCGCTCTCGACACACCCGATCGATCGGCCGACGGATATCGGGCGGGCGGTCGACCAGATGCTGGCCAAGATCACCAACCGATGTCTCATCGCGATCATCAGCGATTTCTTCGTCGATCCTGATCAGATCCGTGCGGCGTTTGCGCGCGTGCGGCACCGGGGGCACGACCTGATCGCGTTCCAGGTCGTCGACCGCGACGAGGTCGAGTTCGACTTCACGCAGACCACGCCGTTCGTCGGCCTGGAGGGCGAGCCGATGCTGCGCGTGGATCCGCGTGCGCTGCGTTCGGCGTACCTCGAGGCGATCACCACGCACGCCGAACAGCTCGAACGGACCACGCGCGGCTTCGGGTTCGACTTCCAGCAGGTGAACACGCACGACTGGCTCGGGCCGCCGCTGGCGACGTTCGTGGCGCGGCGAAATGCGCAGATGAAGAGGGGGAAGTATGGGTAGGGGGAGTGACGGAGTGACAGAGTGACGGAGTGGTAGGTCGGGTCTCCGAGCCGACCGTTGGACGCATACGACGCGAGAAATGCGGAGTAACGGAGCGATTTCGAACCTTGAACACAACCAGCGAACCAATTTTCCCGCCAGAGCGAGGGCATAACGACATGGCATCCTCCCTTCCCCCCACTTCGTCACTTCGTCACTCCGTCACTCCGTCACTTTGTCACTCCGCCACTCCGTCACTCGGTCTCGAACGATTCGAGATCCACGCCCGAGGTGCTCGATGACCTTTCTCCACCCTGGGCTTGCGTTGGCGGGGCTTGCGGCTGTGGCGATCCCGATCATCATCCACCTGCTGATGCGTCGGCGGCGGCGGCCGATCATGTGGGGGGCGATGCGGTTCCTGCTCGAGGCGTACCGGAAGCACAAGCGCCGGCTGCGCCTGGAGCAACTGCTGCTGCTGGCGACGCGCTGCCTGCTCATCGCGTGCCTGGCGCTGGCGCTGGGTCGGCCGATCCTCGGTGCCGCGGGGCTCCTGGGCGGTCGCGAGGCGACGACGCTGTACCTGCTCATCGACAACAGCCTGGCGTCCTCGGCCACGGGTGCCGACGGGCGCACGGCGCTCGATCGTCACATACAGCTGGCGCGACGGACGATCGAACAGCTCGATTCGGCGTCGGGCGACCGCGTGGCGCTGCTGGCGCTGGGCGGGCCGGCCGAGGCGATCGTGCTCCCGCCCACGTCGGACACGTCGGCCGTGCGCGCACTGATCGAGGACCTGGCGCCGACCGACAGCGCGATGGACCTGACCGGGGCCGCGGAGCGGGTGCGCACGCACTTTGCCGAGACCGAGCCGCGGCAGGGACAGGCGATCGTGCTCGTGCTCAGCGACTTTCTGGCGGGTTCGGCCGACACGGATCGCCCGCTGGTGCAACTGACGGAGCGCGACGACGCGGTGGTGCTGGCGAGCCTGCCGGCGGCGACGGGCGTGGACAACGTGACGATCGAGTCGGTCCAGCCGCTGCGCACGGTGATGCTGGTGGACTGGGCCGCCGCCCCCGACGCGACCAGCACCAGCTCGATCCGGGTCGCGCTGCGTCGATCGGGCCCGTGGGTGTCGCGGGCCGGCGAGACTCATCTTCGGGTGCGGATCATCGCCGCCGACGGGCGCGAGGCCGCAACCTCCGCCGAGGTCGCGTGGAAACCGGGCGAAACCGAGACGACGCGCGTGGTGAGTCTCTCGGCGTCGCCCAGCCCGGGGCGTGCGGTGGTGGTGGTGGAGGCGTCGCCGGACGCGGTCGCGGGCGACGACGTGTGGCGCCGGCCGATCGAGGTGAGGCGCTCGCTGCGCGTGGCGATCGTGGCGCCGCGACGGGCGCTGAACGGCAGCGGACTGAACCCGAACGACTCGGCCGACTGGCTTCGGATCGCGCTGTCGCCGATCGTCATCGACCGCCAGCGGTTCACCGCCCGCGAGACCTCCGGCGAGATCGACGTGGTGACGATCGACCCGGGTTCGCTGGACACGGCACGGCTGGCGGACCTGGACGCGGTGTTCGTCACGCACCCGGACCTGCTGGACGGCGCGTCGTGGTCGCGGCTGCGGGTGCTGGCCGACGGGGGCGGGCTGATCGTGGTCGTCCCGCCGTCGGGCGCGGGGGTGACGGTGTGGACCGATGCGTTCACGTCGGCGTTCGATCTGAACTGGACGATCGGGCGCGAGCCGCGCGAGCACGACCCGGCCCGGGGTCTCGCCGCCGAGCGGACCGTGCCGCTTGAATCCGACCTGCTGGCGATGATCGCGGCGGAGTTTCAGGAGCTGTCGCGGCCGGTGCGCGTGTGGAAGTCGCTGTCGATCGCCGGCGGCAGCCAATCCGGAAGCGATGCGGGCTCGCGGCTGGTCGAGCTGCAGGGCGGCGAGCCGTTCATCGTCACCGCAGCGCCCGGCGGCGACGATGGCACGGGCGTTGGGCTGGTGGTGCTGTTCGCGTCGTCGTTTGGGGCGCAGTGGACGGACCTGGCGGCGCAACCGATATTCCTGCCGCTGGTGCAGGAGATCCTGCGCCAGGGCGTCGGCCGGGCCTCGGGTTCGTGGACGGCGACAGCGGGCGTTGCGTTCGAGACGCCGGCGGGAGTTGTGGAGCTTCGCAATGACGCGGGGCGGACGGTATCACTGGCGCACGCCGTGCCGCTGCGCCACGCCGGGCTGTGGCGCGCGGTGGACGAGCGTGGTGTGGAGCGCGGGCTGATCGCCGTCAATGCCGATCCCGCCGCGGGGCGCACCGACGCGCTCGGCCGGAGCGCCGCACGCTCGTGGCTGAGCCGGTTGAGCGGGGCCGGCGTGCGCTGGCTGGCCGACGACGATGCCACCGGCGCCGCGCCGGCGCGCGATGCTGTCAGCGTGAGCGAGATCCTGACCGACGCCCCGGACGACACGAAGGCGTCGCTGCCGCTGCTGATCGCGGCGCTGCTGCTGGCGGCGCTCGAGGTGGCGCTGGCGCGATGGTTCAGCCACGCGACCGTCGCCACGAGCGCCGCAAAGGCCGGAGCCGCCGCATGATCGACGCACTCACATGGCTGTTCGGGCTCGATGAGCTGCAGTTCGGAAGCGAGGGCGTGTCGCTGGGACTCGCGCGGCCGATCTCGACCTGGGCCTGGCTGGCGGTGGTGCTGGCCG
>JADFOF010000019.1 GCA_022563015.1 Planctomycetota bacterium | reverse complement strand
CGGCTGATCGACGACGCTCGCGGCCCCGGCCGCGCGATCCAGCTCAAGTTCGTCGTCACCGGGCAGCAGGACGTGGCCGAGATCGACAGCCTGCTCGACGCCCTCGACAGCTGGTCCAACGGCGACGTCCTGCTCATGCCCGAGGGCGTCACCCCGCCCAGCCAGGAGCGATGCGCCTGGATCGTGCGCGTATGCACCCAGAGGGGCTGGCGATTCT
This sequence comes from Planctomycetota bacterium, assembly GCA_022563015.1. Taxonomy (GTDB): domain Bacteria; phylum Planctomycetota; class Phycisphaerae; order Phycisphaerales; family UBA1924; genus JADFGU01. The sequence goes on along the minus strand of JADFOF010000019.1, from coordinate 18,310 downwards.
GCCGTCGTCTCCACATCGATCTGTTCGGCAACGTCCGGGGGACGTGAAATCCGTGACGGATCGGGTCACTCCGCCACTCCGCGTGAATGGCGGGCGGAGAGGACCCCCTGCTCGCGCAGGGGGCTCTGTTTGTCACTTCGTCACTCCGTCACTTCGTCACTTCGTCACTCAGTCACTTCCCCACTGCCCCGTCCACACCGCGCGCAGCACGCGCTGCACATCGTCGCCGATCACCAGCAGGCAGGGCAGGACCACGAGGATGATGCCGGTGGCGGACATCAGACCGAAGCTGATCGTGATCGCCATCGGGATCAGGAACCTCGCCTGGAAGGACTGCTCGAGCATGAGCGGCGTGAGCCCGAGCACGGTCGTCACCGTGGTCAGCAGGATGGCCCGGAAGCGCGCACGGCCGGTGAGCATGGCGGCCCCGGCCACGGACCAGCCCTTGGCACGCTTCTCGTTGAAGAACTGCATGTAGATCAACGAATCGTTGACGACGATCCCGGAGAGCGCGATGAACCCGATCATTGACAAAAAGGTGACGGTGTACCCCAGCACGAAGTGCCCCCACACAACGCCGATGATCGCGAACGGGATCGCCGACATGACGATGATCGGCTGCAGGTAGCTGGAAAACAGCCACGCGAGGATGACGTAGATGAGCCCCGCGGCGACCAGCATGCCCAGGGGCAGCGTCGAGAAGGACTCGGTGAAGTCCTTCTGGCGACCGCGCTCGACGATCTCGATACCCGGATACACCGCTGCCAGTTCCTTGAGCAACGGCTTGAGCGCCCGCATGACCAGCTCCGGGTTCTCGCCCGAAGAGCGCCTGACGTCAGCTCTGACGGTGATGGCTCGCTTCCCGTCCAGCCGACGAAACGAGGCGTACGACTGCGCGTCCTGGATGCGTGCGACCTCGGACAGCGGCACCGCCCGGCCGTCGGGCGCGAACACGTACATGCGCTCGATGGCAGCCAGGCTGTTGCGGATCCGCTTGGGCAGGATGACGCGCACATCGACGTCCTCCTGGACGCCCGGGAACGTGTGTGCCTCGAGTCCGAACACGGCGCCCTGCACCTGCCGCGCCAGTGATTCCGTCGTGAACCCGAGCTCGTTGGCGCCGTCGCGCAGTGTGAGCCTCAGCTCGCGTTGACCCGCGTCGGCGTCGTTTGAGATGTTGAAGACGGCTTCCTTGGTCGCGAGCAGGTCTTCCAGGGCCGCCACCGCGCGCTCGATCTGCTCGGGGCGGTCGCCGACGACAGCCAGCTCGATGCCCGGCCCACCCGGCCCGGCGCCGACGGATTCGATATCGAGGCTCTTGACCCCGGGCATCTCGCCCAGCGCCTCACGCACCGCGTCGATGACAGCCGAGCTGTCGCGCTCGCGCTGCTCGACCGGATACAGCTCGACGATGACCTGCCCGATGTGGCTGGCGGAGGAGTCGAATCCTTCGCCGTTGAGATCGCCGATGGCGCCGGCTTGCGCGAACGCGGACTTGGTCTCGGGCTGATCGAGAAAGGCCCGCTCGATCCTGGCGACGAAACGGTCGGTGACGGCGGTGGGCGTGCCGGCGGGCATCAGAATCGTGGCGTTCACGGTCTCGGCGTCGCTGTTCTCGAACAGAATGAACTTGAGGCGACCGCCCGCGAACATGGAGACCGAGCCGATGAGGATGGCGATGGAGACCGCCAGCGTCGTGTACCGCCGCCGGAGGCACCGCCCCACGAAGCGCGTGTAGGTTGGAATGAGCAGGTGATCGAAGAAGTGGTCCCGGGCGGCGTCGAACCGGTCTTCGAAGCGCTGGGCCCGGCTCTGCCGGTGCAGCGCGACCCGCCGGTCGTGGTGGAGCAGGCTGTGCCCCATGTGGCTGGGCAGAATGAACAGCGACTCGATGAGCGAGACCGTCAACGCCACGCCGACGACTATCGGCAACGCCCCGAGCAAATCGCCCAGCGTGCCCTTGATCAGCGCCAGCGGGAGAAACGCGGCGATGGTGGTGAGCACCGTCGCGGTGACGGGCCACGTGATCTGCTGCGCCCCGCGAATCGCCGCTGTGAGCGGATCCTCGCCGCGCTCATGCCGCGTCACGATGTTCTCCGCGACGACGATCGCGTCGTCCACGAGGATCCCCAGCACCACGATGAGACCGAACATCGTCAGCAGGTTCAGCGTGATGCCCACGAAGTACATCATCGTGAGCGTCCCGCCCAGCGAGACGATCAGCCCGATGGCGACCCAGAACGAAACACGCCAGTTCAGCAGAAGCACCAGCGTGATAAAGACCAGCATCCCTCCCCAGAGCGCGTTGCGCATGAGCAGGTTGAGTCGCCCCACCACGAAACGCGCCAGGTCCGTTGTAATAATGACCTCGCCCGGCGCCGGCGGACGAGAGAGCCCGAGCTCATACGCGGCAACCCTCGGCGACGGCGGGCTGTCGTCGCCCGGCCGACGCAGCAGCGATACCAGACGCTCCCGGGCCGTGAGCTTCAGGTGCTCGCCGCGCCGACCCACGGCATAGGCCTTGACGATCTCCGACATCTGCACGATGTCCTGCGTCCCGTCGCGCATCACGGTCGCGAACACGACGGGCTGACCGTTGAGCCGAGCCGTCAGGTCGACGTCCTCGAACCCGTCGCGCACGTCCGCGATGTCGCCCACGCGGAGGACCTGCCCCTCGTCGCCGGCCTGGATGACGATCCGCCGGACCGCATCGGCGCGATCGTCGGCGCCCATCGTGCGCACGGACGTGTGTTGTGTGGACGATCGGACCGTCCCCCCGGGCAGCTCGATCATTGCCTCGCGGATGCGCGCGGAGATCTCCGGCAGGCTCAGCCCGTACGCCAGCATCGCCTCGGGCCGAACCTCGACCGTGATCTCGTCCCTCCGGATGCCGCCCACGAAAACCTCGCCCATGCCCTTCAGCGATCGAAGATCGTCGCGGACCTGAAGAATCGCCGCCTTCATATCGCGCTCGTCGGCGTCGCCAACGATGTTCAGCACGCACACGGGGAAGCTCGGCTCGATGGCGTTGACCGTGATCCGGTCGGCGAGCTCGGGCAGATCCTGCAGGGCGTCGATCTCGCGCTTCACCTTGGCGACGGCCTCTTCGGCGCTGACCTGATCGATAAACTCGACGCGCACCGACGCGAGGCCATCGGACACCGTGGAGTTGACCTCCTTGACGCCCTTCATGTCGCGGAGTTGATCCTCGATCTTGATCGCCAGCGATTTTTCGATCTCCTCCGGCGCCGCGCCCGGGTACGGCGCGACCACCATCACCTGGTTGGGCCGGATCTCAGGGAAAAACTCGCGCTTGAGCTTGGCGCCGAAGATCAGCCCCGCCCCCAACAGCGCGAACATGCACAGGTTCGCGACCACCGGCTTGCGCACACCAAAGGACGCCAGGCTCATCACTCACCCCCCGGGCGGTCCTCGGCGCGGGCCGCTCCGGCGACGGTCTGCGCCGAGATGCGCACCGGCTCGCCCTGAACCAGGTCGGCGGACGAGACGATCACCAGCGCGCCCGGACTGACGCCAGAGGCCAGCACCGCCCACTGGTTCTCGTCCCGGTCGATCCCCGGGTGCGACCCGTCCGTGAAGTACGCCACCTCCACCGCGACGAACGAGACGCTGTGGTTCGACCCGTGCGGCACGGCCAGCGCGACGCGGTCCTCGCGCACCGCGCCGCGCGGCACGATTACCCGGGGCTGCACGCTCGACGACCGCACCGTCCCGACCACGAAGCGTCCCGGCATGAGCCCCGCGCCAATCGCTTCATGGTCCTGCTCAACCTCGACGAAGAGCGTGACCATGCGCGTCGAGGGGTCGGCCTCGGGCGCGATCCGCGCCACGTTTCCAAGCCACACGCTCGCCACCGGCCCGTCCGGACGGAGCGACACCGGCGCTCCGAGCGCAATGTCCTTTACGCTCGACGCGGGCATGCGCAGCGGGATCTCGATGCGGCTTGTGTCGACGATCCGCGCCACAGCCTGCCCGACCCCGACCAGCTCGCCCACCTCGGGCCCGATCGACTGGAGCACGCCCGTGATCGGCGCGCGGATCCGGGTGCGGTCGAGTTCCTGCTGCGCCAGCGCCAGGTCCGCCCGCGCGCCGGCGAGCTGCGCGCCCAGCCGGGCTCGCCTCGGGGCGATCAGATCGGCCTGCTGCCGGAGCGCCACCAGCTCGCGCTGCGCCCGCTGCAAGGTCGCCAGCCGCTGCTCGACCTCCGCCACGTTCCCGCCGCCGCTCTCCAGCGCGTTCAGCGCCCGCGTGTACTCTCGATCACGAATCTCGGCCTCTTTCGCGGCCAGTACGACCTGCTCACCGATTCGGAACTCCTCGATTGTGAGCGATTCGAGGTCCGCCTCGAGCGCTGCCGCCAGCTGGGCCGCGGACTCGACGCGCTGCTCGAAGTCGATCGGGTCCAGTCGCACGAGCAGATCGCCCGCCTCGACGTGGGCGCCGGCCTCGATCTGCTCGGGGCGCTCGATCACGCGTGCGGAGACCTCCGCGGACACGTCAGCCGCGTTCATCGCCCGCGCCGTCCCGAATCCCTCCCACGCGCGCGCGACCTCTACGGGCGTGGCCACAACCGTGCGCACCAGCGCGGGCGGGCGCGCCGAGCTGGTTTCCTCCGACTGCGGCTTCGTGGCTACCAGGGCCGCGTACAGCGCGATCGACGCCGCCAGGGCCGCGATCCCGACTCCCGCACGGGCCGCAATCGACACCATACGTTCCATCTTTCCTTGCGAATTCGGCAAGGTATGAACTCCCTTGGGCGGCAACTGTAGGCCCTGGCCGTCGCTCTCATTCACGCACTCCGGGTGCGCCGCCTGTCGTGCTGGCGCGCGACGCACTCGGGTTCGGCGGAGATCACGACGCCCCCGCAATCTGTTCCCCGCGCTCGTTCGGCTCGCGCAACGTGGCCGTGATCGCCACCTCCTGCAGTCGTATGCTGGCGTGGTCGAGTTCATCCTTGGCGGCGAAAAAGGCGTCCGGATCGACCGCCCGCCAGTCGGCCTTGGCGCGCACGACGATGTCGCGCAGCCGATCCACCAGAGCGACCAGCGCGGCGCGGTCGTCCGCCCCGAGCCCGTCCCCGTGACGCGCCAGCGTGTCGCCGATCCACTTCAGGTCCAGCTCGCTGTTGACCACCAGATCGACCACGCGGTGCTGGGCCATGTCCTCGCGGGCGTGCGCGAAGCTCTCTCGCTCGATCCGCTCGACCTCCTCGCGCGTCAGCCCGTGGTTGGGGATCACCTGCAGCTGCGCGCGTCGGCCCGAACGCTCCTCCACGGCCGAGACGTTCAGGATGCCCGACGCGTCCACGAGCAGTTCGACCCGCAGCTTCGGGATGCCCGCGGGCATCGGCGGCAGCCCGCGCAGATGAAACTCGCCCAGCGAGCGGCAGTCCTCGACCATCTCGCGCTCGCCCTGCACGATGTTCAGCTTGATCGATGTCTGGCCGTCCACGCTGGTCGAGAACATCTCCTGCGCGCGGGCCGGGACCGTGGTGTTCTTCAGGATGATCTTCGCCACCGCCCCGCCGACCGTCTCGATGCCCAGGCTCAGCGGGATGACGTCCAGCAGCAGCGCGTCCGTGGCGGTCCCGGAGATGATCGCGGCCTGGACGCTCGCGCCCAGCGCCACAACCCGGTCGGGGTCCAGCGCGGTGTACGGCTGAAGCGAGAAGAACGCGCCGACGCGCCGCTGCACCAGCGGGATCCGCGTCGAGCCGCCCACCATGATGACCGCCTCGATGCCGCTCGGGCCGATCTGCCGCCTCGCGTCGTGCAGGGCGCGCTCGCACGCGCGGATCGTCTTGTCGATCCAGGGCGTCATGAGCTCGTCCAGCTCGGCGCGGGTGACGGTGCGCGAGTACGTGGCGCTGTCGTCCACCCGGATCTCGATCCGGGCCTCGTCCGCCTCGCTCAGTCTGTGCTTCACGTCGCGCGCGAACGAGAGCAGCGCCCGCCGGGTCTGTGGCGAGAGCGCGCCGAGATCCCGGCCCGACCCGCCGCGACCGGCCTGCTCGGCGATCTCGCGCGTGAACAGCGCCACGAGCGCGAAGTCGAGGTCGTCTCCGCCAAGGTGCGTGTCGCCGGCGGTCGAGAGCACCTGGAAGAACGCGGGCAGGTCGCCGCCGTCGCCGTCGCCATCGTCCGTCTTCGGCGTCAGGCGAAGGATGGAGACGTCAAACGTCCCGCCGCCGAGGTCGTACACCGCGATCGTGCGCACGTCACGGCTCGTGCTTCCAAGCCCGTAGGCGAGTGCGGCGGCGGTGGGCTCGTTGACGATGCGGACGACATCAAGCCCCGCAAGACGACCCGCGTCGCGCGTTGCCTGACGCTGCGCGTCGTCGAAGTACGCCGGGGCGGTGACCACGGCCTTTCGAACCGGACACCCCAGGGCGGCCTCGGCCCGACGCTTGAGTTCGCGCAGGATATGGGCGGACACTTCCTGCGGACTGACGATGCGGTCGGGCGCGTCGCCCCGTGGGATCGCGACCCGGGCCGTGTTGTGCTCGCCCGAGACGACCCGGTAGCTCAGATACGCGACATCGTCCCGCGCGTCCTCGATCGAACGCCCCATCAGCCGCTTCACGCTCGAAACCGTTGTGAGCGGGAACTGAACCGCCTGGTCCTTGGCCTCCTCGCCCACCGTCACCGAGCCGTCCGGCTCGAAGCGCACCACGCTCGGGAGCAGCGCCCGGTCCTGCTCAGCGGGCAGGATGCGAGGCCCGCGCTCGTCGCACAACGCCACAAGGCTGTTCGTCGTGCCAAGATCGATCCCGACGATGGGTTCCGGCATATCGAACGATAGGTTCAGCGCCGCGGACGGTACGCGGCGAGCGCCGCGATGATGGAACGAGCCGCCGCCGCGTCCGGCGTCGCAACATCGAGCGAGACTCGGTACCAGCGGTGACGACCGTCCATCGTCAGCACCACGGTCGCAACGCTGCGCTGCCAGCGCTGACCCGCCACCTCCGACGCCGACACCCGGCTGGCGTTGTCCGCCTCCAGCAGCCCCGAGTCCTGCACCAGCCGCCACAGCAGATCCACGCGCGCCGGCGACATCCGCCCCGTGAACGGCGGATACCCGCGGTCGACGGCGCCCCGGCCCATGCGCGACCGCACCACGCCTCCCGGCTCCAGCACGTACACCCCCGGCCGAAGATCCACCGGCAGCCCCGCCGCATCGGGCGGTGCGTACACGGCGATGTCGATCGTGAAGTCGGCGGGCGCGCGTTCGGCGCGCAGCGGCGACCCGGTCGAGCTGTTGGCGCACCCACACACCAGCGCAAACAACGCCATGATCGCCGCGATGTATGCAGCGCGAGGGAGAGTCATCACGTGGCGAGTCTACGCCGACCGCAATGCCGGGCGAATCCGTCTATGCTTTGGCCCCATGGACGCGTCGCTGAACTGGCTGAACCGATGTCTCGACCGGGCCGTCTCGGCCGACGAGGCCGAACGATATCTCACGCAGGCCGGCCTTCCTCTCGAATCGGTCACACCCCTGCCCGGCGGCGATGTCCGCCTCGATGTCGAGGTGACGTCCAATCGCGGCGACTGTCTCGCCCATGTCGGTCTCGCCCGCGAGATCGCCGCGTGCGGCGGGATCGGCTTCAAACGCGATACGCTCGATGAGCCGACCCGCACCGGCGACGCTGCCGACTCGCTCAAGCTGCACAATCAGTGCCCCGACGCCTGCCCGCTCTTCACCGCGCAGGTCATCCGGGGCGTCTCGGTCGGCCCGAGCCCCGAGTGGCTGGTGACACTGCTCGAAGCCGTCGGACAGCGCTCGATCAACAACGTCGTCGATGTCACCAACTTCCTGACGCTGCACTTCGGCCAGCCGGCGCACGTCTTCGATCTGCACAAGCTGGCCGGCAACGCCCTGGTCATCCGGTTCGCGCGGGACGGCGAGAGGCTGACGACGCTGGACGGGAAGGATCGCCGGCTGCGCCCGTCGGATCTGGTGGTCGCCGACGCCGACCGCGCTCAGTCGCTGGCGGGCATCATCGGCGGCTTCGACTCCCAGGTCGCTGATGGCACGACCGACGTCGTCCTCGAGGCCGCGTGCTGGGATCCCGTCACCATTCGCACCACCGTCCGGTGCCTGAACATCCGCACCGACGCCAGCCACCGATTCGAGCGCGGCGTGGACGCGCGGACGGTCGAGTTTCCGGCCCGGTTCGCGGCCGCGATGATCGTCGAGCTGGCCGGTGGTGAGCTGCTCGGCGGCTCCGGCGACGGCATCCTCGCCGATGGTCCACCGCAGAGCGAGCCGATCGTCATTGATCTACGGCCCTCGCGCTGCCGGGCCATCATCGGCGTTGACTACACACCCGACGAGATCGTCGCCCTGCTCACTCCGCTCGAGATCGAGGCCGAGCGGGCGGACGCCGATCTGCTCCGGTGCACGATCCCCGCGTTCCGGCTGGACCTGACCCGCGAGGTGGATCTGATCGAGGAGGTCGCCCGCACGGGCGGGTTCGACCGGATCGACATGGCCGCGTCGCTGCCCATCAGGATCACCCACCCGCAGGAATCCGAGCGGAACCTGCGCGAGATCGCCACGACTCTGACGGGTCTGGGGTTCTACGAGACGGTGACGATCAGCTTCATCTCGCCCGATCGGGCCGGGCCGTTCCTCGACCCGTCGCTCACCACCATCGAGGTGGACGACGAGCGCCGAAGGGCCGAGCCCACCCTGCGCCCCAGCGTTCTGCCGAGCCTGCTGGCGTGCCGAAAGGCGAACCAGGACGCGCGCGTCAGCGTGCCCGGCGGCGTGCGCCTGTTCGAGACCGCGGCTGTCTTCGCCCAGACCGAGCCCGGCCGGAGCCGCGAACAGCAGATGCTCACGATGCTCATGGACGTGCCCGGTGTCGGAGCCGGCAAGCGCGCCACGCCGGGAGATGTGCAGCACGCGGTCCGGCTTCTCCGCGGCGCGATCGAATCGCTGGTGCGCGGGCTGGCCGGGCCGGACACGCGCCTTGCCTTTGCCGTTGCGGCGCCCACCCGCGCCTGCTGGGACCAGCACGTCTTCGCCGCGGTCCATATCGAAGATGGCGCCATCGGGGAGCTCGGGCTGATCGCCGACGAGACGACCCGCGCGTACGACCTCGCCGTGCCCGTGGTCGGCGCCGAGCTTTCGCTCGAGGCCCTGCTGGAACTGCGCCCGTCGCGAGCGCGGGTGCGCGACCTGCCGGCGTTTCCCGGGATCGAACGCGACCTCTCGGTCGTCGTGCCCGACTCGGTCGCGTGGGAGGATGTCCGCCGAACAGTGCACGAGGCGGGCGTGGATCGGCTCGACGATGTGAGCTTCGTCGGCGTCTACCGCGGCCAGCAGGTGCCCGCCGGACGCAAGTCGCTCACACTCCGCCTCAGCTTCAGGGACCCCGCCCGCACGCTCCAGCACGACGAGGTGGACCCGCAGGTGGCGGTGGTCGTGGCGGCGCTGGAGTCGTCGTTCGACGCCAAGCTCCGCGCGTGATCGCCCGCATGATCGTGTGCACACAGCCCGCCCCACCGGCACCGACGGTCAGATCCGGCCCGAATCACTGCCCGAGCCATCCCCAGCTTACTCACATCAGAACAGGTGTATTAGGGATACAATAGGTATATCGGGGTCCGATTCCGCCCTGTGTTTGTGCTTTGTTGCTAATTTTGGCTCGTCCGGACCAGCACGGACCGCTCTTCCCGTATCATCACGACTGAAGGCTGATGCGAGAGCCCGGCCGTGGCACTGGAGGCCCCAACCATGACGACTGCCGCAACCGAAACGGACGCGAGCGAGACGGCCGAGAAGGCTACGGATCGTCCCATCGTCTACGTCAACGGCAAGATGCTCCCGAAGAGCCAGGCGGCGATCAACGTCTTCGACCACGGCCTGCTGTACGGCGACGGGATCTTCGAGGGCATCCGGATCTACGGCGGCAAGATATTCAAGTGCCAGAGTCACATGGATCGCCTCTGGCGCTGCGCCGAACGCACACGCCTGATCATTCCCGTCTCGCCCACCGAGATGATCCGAATCATGCGCGAGTGCGTCCGGGCGAACGAGATCGTGGACGGCTACATCCGCCTGGTGATCACACGCGGCGTCGGAAACCTCGGGCTCAACCCCTTCACCTGCCCGACCGCAGGCGTGATCTGCATCGCCGACCAGATCCGACTCTTCCCACCCGAGTTGTATACCAAGGGCATGAAAGTCATCGTCGCCGAGCGGCCCAGGATCCCCGTGCAGTGCCTCGATCCGCGCATCAAGAGCCTGAACTATCTGAACAACATCCTGGCCAAGGTCGAGGCCATCGACAAGGGTCTGCTCGAAGTCGTCATGCTCAACACCGACGGGTACGTCGCGGAAGGGTCCGGCGACAACGTGTTCTTCGTCAAGAACGGCACGGTCATCACGCCGCCGCCCGAGGCCGGCATCCTTGAGGGAATCACCCGACAGTTCGTCCTGGAAACGCTCTGCCCAAAGCTGGGTATCGCGGCGGAACAACGCCTGTTCAAGCTGGACGAGCTGTTCGGCGCCGACGAGGTGTTCCTGACGGGCACCGCGGCGGAGATCATCGCGGTCACACAGATCGACAGCCACGTCATCAGCCCCGGCGAGGGCCCGATCACCAGCCAGCTCCGCACGCTGTTCCGCGACGTGGTCACCTCGGACAACCTGCCGGAGGATTGACCCGCCCGCACAATCAGCGCGGCTTCAATCAACGAGGCGCGACCGCACCCGCACGGACGCTGCGACTGAGTCCGGACGCCGAGTCTGAGCCCGCCGCGGGCGAAGGCTCGGATCGTGCGCGTCGTCAGAAATATCCGAGCCTTCGCGGACTCAGACTCGGCGTCCGGGGCATATCTCAATCGGACCTCCGATTCTGAGGGCGCATCGTGCCGCTCGCGGCTTTTGAGATACGCTTGGGCGTGCCGACTTTCCTGGACGAGCTGGCGGGCGGAAGGGTGATGTTGGCGGTCGCGTCGCCCGCCGAGGCCCGGGCCGTTCTCACACCCTTTGACGCCGATCCTTCATTCGCGGACCGCCCATGGGTGATCCACCAACTCAGCCACGACTGCGACCTGGTGGTGACGGGGGTCGGGAAGACCAACGCGGCGGGCGCGGTGGCGTTGCTCGCCGAAGGATCGGTTCACGCCGGCGTGGTCAGCCTGGGCGTGGCCGGGTCGCTCCCCCCCTCGCACGCCGCAATCGGGACGCTGGTGGTGGCGCCCGAGAGCGTCTACGCCGACGAGGGCATGCTCACGCCGGACGGGTTCTCGGACTGCCCGTCGATGGGCCTGGTGCTGGGCCCGTTCGAGGGTGTCGCCCTGACGCACGACCGGGCGTGGGTCGAGGCGCTCCTGGCTCATGCCGATCGCACCGGCCGCATCGCCACGGTCTCGACCTGCTCGGGAACCGACGCATCGGCCGCAGCGGTCGCCCGCCGCACGGGCGCCATCGCCGAGTCGATGGAGGGCGCGGCTGTGGCGCATGTCGCCGCCCGCCTCGCCCTGCGCTCCGCCGAGATCCGCGCCATCAGCAACACCACCGGGGATCGGTCTAACCAGGTGTGGGATCTGTCCGCGGCGCTCGCATCGCTCGAAGGGTTCGTCGCCGGCGCCTTCGTCCGATAGCGCGTCGCCGACCCCGGAGTCTGCGCCGGTCGTCGCGGATGCGCCAGTTCCAGCGATCACAGGGGTCGTTCACGCGCCCGCATCACCGCGACACGCTCACACACAGCGTCCGAAGGGCCGATGTCCTCCCGAGGCGACCCCGCATCGCAGTCTCTACGGGCGGTTGGTCATGCGAGGAGGCGCGCAATCATGCGACTCGGCGGACTTTCCAAACTCAACGCGCTGACCGGCGGCAGGGGCAGGAGCTCCTCTGTGCCGCCCATCGGCGTGGATTTCGGCGTGGCGTCCATGAAGGTGCTCCAGATCGGCTCGGGCGCCAAGCCCGCCCTCGTCGCCGCCGCCGAACTCGAAACCCCCGAGGACTTCCGAAGCGATCACGTCACGCGGCTGGTATTTCAACTTGAGGCGCTCCCGCAGCTGATCGCCAAGGGCGGTTTCAAGGGCAACCGGCTGGTCGCGGCGATTCCCGCCGCACAGACGCTCTGCAAGCCGCTCCGCGTCCAGAGAAGCGACGGCATCTCCCTCAACGCGCTGGTCCAGGGCGCACTGGCCGTGCAACTCGGGTGTGATCTCGATCAGATCGTCTACCGCTTCGTCGAGGTCGGCGAGGCGCCCGGTGAGAGCGGCGGATCTCGCACCGAGGTCATCTGCTTCGCCACCTCTCGACGCCTCGTCGATCGCATCATCCAGGGCTGTCGGGTCGCCAAGCTCGAACCCGTGGGGATCCAGAACCAGTACGCGGCCAACGCCTGGGCGCTCAAGGCCGTCCACGCCGACGAGGGCGCCAGCCTCTGCATCGATCTCGGATCGGGCTCCACCAAGATCGTCATCACGCACGATAACCGCATCGTGTTCGCCAAGAACATCGATGTCGGCGGCATGCACCTGGACAGCACCATCGCTCGCCAACTCGACGTGGGGCTCGCCGAGGCCCACGCCCGCCGACTCCAGATGGACGAGCTGGTCGGCAACGCCGCGCCCTCCTACCGTGCGGACGTGCTGGCCGACGAGGCCTCCGACGCGGGCAGCGGTTTCGCCCTTCTCTCCGCGGCGCTGAAGCGCGACGGGGTGGAGGCCGACGACAAGCGATCCACCGTGACCGAGGTGGATCCCGGCGGCGGGATCGACCTGAGCGAACCGCTCGAGATCCTGACCGATGAGATCGGGATGTGCCTTCGCTACCACCAATCCGTGTTCTCCGATCATCGAATCGAGCAGGCGATGTTCGTGGGCGGCGAGTCGTCGCACACCGCGTTGTGCCAGCACGTGGCCAAGGCCATCCGCATCCCCGCCAAGGTCGTCAACCCGCTCGCGTGCATCACGCGGACGGGCGCCGAGCCGACCGGCGGTGTGGACACCGGCGAGCCGTTGCCCGGATGGAGCGTCGCGCTCGGACTGTGCGTGAGTCCCACAGACCTGTAACTCGGAGCGAACTCGAATGAAGAATCCATTCTCGTCCAATCAGCATCACTACGACGGGAGCTTCCTCCCGGAGGATTACGTCGCGCGCCGGGCTGAGGTCCGTGCGAACTTCTTTTCGCTCACCCTGTTCGGCATCGTCGTCTTCTCGATCGTCGCCGCCTTCTTCGTCTCCAACCGACAGTGGACCACGATCAAAGTCCAGCGGGAGATCGTCACCGCCGAGTTCTCGCGCGCCAAGCGGGAAATCGACCAGCTCCAGGAGCTGGAGCGACAGAAAGCGGAGATGCTCGAGAAGGCTGAGATCACCACGTCGCTCATCGAACGTGTCCCGCGCTCGGTCCTCCTGTCACAGCTCGTCTCGCGCATGCCCGAGGAGATCACGCTGTTGGATCTCAAGCTGGAGAACAAGAAAATCAAGCCCCAGGCCGGCGCGCCCAGGCCCAATCAGGTCACGCGCGGCACGCTGTCGCGAGGCGCGGGCAACCCCGCCCAGACCAAGCCCAAGCTCGTCGCGACCAAGTACACCTACACGATCACGATCAAGGGCGTGACCAGCAAGAACGAATACATCACCGATTATCTCTCGTCGCTGAACGCGTGCGATCTCCTCGATATGGTCAACATCAAACACATCAAAGAAAAGAAGATGGACGACGTGGTGATGCGCGAGTTCGAGATCACCGCCATCATCCGCCACGACGCCGACGCACGATCGGTTAAATCGCCCGAGCAGCTCCGCCAGGGCTCCGAGGCGATCAAGACCAAACGGCTCTCCAACGCCGCACGCAAGGAGAAGTGACATGAGATTTGGCGCCCGAGAATGCTTCCTGCTCCTGCTCATTCTTTCCCTCCCGGTGACGAGCTACCTGCTGGTCTTCCGCCCGCAGAACCGCGAGATCGAGAAGACGCGCAGCGAGATCGCCAGCAAGCAGGAGATCCTCACCAAGCTCCGCAAGGAAACCAACCGGAGCGAGGATCTGCGCCGGGCCAACGATGAGATCCGAAAGAACATCGAGTCCATCGAGGCCAGGCTCCCCACGAACAGGGAGATCGACTCGATCATCCGTCAGGTGACCGATCTGGCGGTGGAATCCGGCCTGGCCGCCCCGCTGGTCTCGACCGAAAAGCCCGAGCGGGCCGCCATGTACATGGAGCAGCCCATCAACATGACGATCACGGGAGACTTCATCGGGTTCTACGACTTCCTTCGCAAGCTCGAGCATCTCTCGCGCATCACGCGGATTCACTCCATGCGCATCCAGCGCTCGGACAAGGTGAACGGCCACATGCGTGCCGACTTCAGGCTCAGCATCTATTACGAACAGCAAGGGAGCAGTTGATGAGTTACGATGAAGAACAGGGGCTGGCCAAAAGCACCGGCGACATCGTCGCGCAGGACGCCTTCAGCGAAGACACCAACTCGGGCAACGCGCTGCTGGCATCCATGGGCGGCGGCGGGGGCGGCGGCCCGGAGGACGACGTCTTCGAGGACGAGTACGTCCCGTCTTCCAAGCGACGATTCTCCACCCAGACCATCATCATCGCTCTGATCGCCGTGGTCGGGGGCGGGATGATCTGGGGCATGCGCTGGTACGAGATGCAGCAGGGCATGAAGTTGCAGATCATTGATACCGCCGTGCTCCCCGACGCGTCCGCACGCCTCACGCTCACTCGCGAGCAGGAACGCGTCCTCGCCGCACTGCAGGCCAGCGCCGAGCAGCGACAGATCAACGCCGTCGCGATCGATAAAAACCCCTTCGTGATGGAAGGCGCCGCCGAGCCCGTATCAGCGGGGCCCACCCAGCCGGTCGGCCCGGACATCGAGGCTCTCACCCGCGACTACATGCGACGATTCGAGGCGCTGAATATGACCAGCGTCGTCTCCACCGGCGCCGTCCCCGTCGCCGTCATCAGCGGGCGCGTCGTTCAGGTCGGCAGCATCCTCGACGACATATTCAAGGTGCGCGAGATCGCCAAGCACGAGACCAGCAACCGCATGTACGTCAAGGTCGAGCTCGTGCGCTTCAACCCCGCGGTGGACGGCACGGAACTCTTCCTCAGCATGCTAAAGCGTGATTGATCTGCTCGCAGGCGGACACGGGAGGCCGGAATTGGGCGATCACAATCTTGACGACCTGCTCGGCGAGCTGGGCGAACCCTCCCACACGCCAGACGACGCCCCCGTCGATCCCGCGCTGGGCGCGATCACAAAGGTCTCCACCGACATCTACGCGCCCGGAAAGTCCAGGGCCATCTCCACCGAGGCGATGGGCGACCTCGGACGCTTCCTCGTCGAACGCGAGGCCATCACCCCTAAGCAGCTCACCGACGCCGAGCAGGTGGTCAAGCAGTCGCCCGGCAAACGCCTCACCGACGTCCTCATCGAGCAGGACGCGGACGAGGTCGCGGTACAGCGTGGCGTGGCGGAGTTCGTCGGCGTCCCGTTCGAGCTGATCGATCTTGACCGCGGGCTCGACGGCGGGTTCGACGGCCGGATGCTGCAGCGCCTCGGCGTCGAGTTCTGCACCTCGCACACCGTCCTGCCCCTGCGAATGGAGGGCGCCAGGGCCGTCGTCGGTGCCACCAGTCCCGACGATGTCTTCCTCGTCGACGAGATCCGCCAGCGGCTGGGCGTGCGCTCGGTGAAGCTCGTGCTCGTGACAGGCCACGGCGTGCGCACCGCCCTGGAGTCCGTCGGCGCCGCCAGCGCCGGCGATCGACAGGAGGCTGACCTCTCCGACATCCTCTCGGACGTCGAAGAGGGCGATGTCGAGGTCGAGCAGTCCTCCGATCAGGCCGTCGATCTCGAGCAGGCCGCCGGGGAATCGCCCGTCATCCGCTACGTCAACTTCATCATCCAGAACGCCGTCAAGGAGGGCGCCTCGGACATCCACATCGAGCCCGCAGACAGAAAACTCAAAGTACGCTTCCGCATCGACGGCGCGTTGTTCGAGATGATGAACCCGCCGGCCTCCATGGCCGCCGCCATCACCAGCCGCATCAAGATCATGGCCAACCTCGACATCTCCGAGCGTCGCATCCCGCAGGACGGCCGCATCCGATGCACCGTCCAGGGCCGAAAGCTCGACCTGCGCGTCTCGACCATGCCCTCCGGGTACGGCGAAAAGACCGTCATGCGTATCCTCGACACCAAGTCCATCAACGTCGAGCTCGACAAGCTCGGCTTCTCCGAGGACCAGCTCCACATCTGGAGCCAGGTCATCAAGAGCCCGCACGGGATCGTGCTCGTCACCGGCCCGACCGGATCCGGCAAGACCACCACGCTCTACGCCTCGCTGCGCCAGCTCGACAAGAGCACGCTCAACATCACCACCGTCGAGGATCCGGTCGAGTACCACCTCGACGGGATCACCCAGACCCAGACCCACGAGAAGATCGGGATGACCTTCGCCAAGATCCTCAAGTCGCTGCTCAGGCAGGATCCCGACATCATCATGATCGGCGAGATCCGCGACCTCGAGACCGCGGTCACGGCGATCCAGGCCGCACTCACCGGCCACCTCGTCCTCTCAACCCTCCACACCAACGACGCGCCCTCCTCCATCACACGCCTGGTGAACATCGGCCTCGAGCCGTTCCTCATCGGGGCCGCGATCAACGGCGTGCTGGCACAGCGACTCGTGCGGCGCATCTGCGCCAACTGCCGCGCCAACCAGAAGCCCACGGAGGAGATGGCCGAGTTCCTCGAAATGCAGGGGCTGGACCCCACCTCGATCTACATGGGCACCGGGTGCAACAAGTGCCGGAACACCGGCTACTCCGGCCGCGTCGGCATCTACGAGATGCTCCCCATCGACGACCAGATCCGCGACGTGATCTGCCGAAACCCCAACGTCTCCGAGTTCCGACGCCTCTGCATCGAGCGCGGCATGGTCTCGCTCCGGGCGGACGGCATGCGCAAGGTCTCCGACGGGCTCACCACCGCCCAGGAGGTCATCCGCGTCACCGAAGCCAACACCTGACCCGTCACCGCCCCCGCGTTTGGGGTACGCTCTGGGCACACCTTCGCCCGCTGGAGAGCCCCCATGAGTGACGCCTGCGCCGGGACCGATGCGATCCAATCCGTCCTGCGCGAGGACCGCAGGTTCGACCCGCCCGACGCCCACTCGCTCGGGTTCGACCGATGGCACGTCGCCTCCCTCGACGACTACCGGGCCATGCACGCCCGATCGATCAACGACCCCGAGGGCTTCTGGAGCCGGGTCGCGCACGAGCTGCACTGGTTCCAGCCATGGTCCAAGGTCCTCGAGTGGTCGCCCCCGGACGCCCGGTGGTTCGTCGGGGCCACGACGAACCTGTGCTACAACTGCGTCGATCGGCAGGTCGACGCCGGCCACGGTGATGAGGTCGCCCTGATCTGGGAGGGCGAGCCCGTGCCCGACCAGGGCCCCGAGGTTCGACGCCTCACCTACGCGGACCTCCAGCGCGAGACCGCGCGGTTCGGCAACGTGCTCAAGTCGCTCGGCGTGCGCAAGGGCGACGTCGTCACGATCTATATGGGCATGGTGCCCGAGTTGGCCATCGCCATGCTCGCCTGCGCACGCATCGGCGCCGTTCACTCGATCATCTTCGGCGGGTTCAGCTCCCACGCCATCGTGGATCGCGTCCACGACGCCGGGAGCAAGGTCGTCGTCACCTGCGACGGCGGGTGGCGCCGGGGCAAGGTGCTGCCGCTCAAGGCCAACGTGGACGACGCCTGCGACGAGCTGGCCGGGACGCCCGACGCCATCGAGCACGTCGTCGTCGTCAAGCGCTGCGGCGGACAGACCGCCTGGGTCCAGGGACGCGACCAGTGGTGGGCGGAGCTGATGGAAGCCGCCTCGGACGACTGCCCCTGCCGACCGATGGATTCCGAGGACATGCTGTTTCTCCTGTACACCTCCGGCTCGACGGGCAAGCCCAAGGGGATCGTGCACACCACCGGCGGCTACATGGTCTTCACCTACCTGACGAGCAAGCTCGTCTTCAACCTCATCCCCGACGCCGGGCAGGTGTTCTGGTGCACCGCCGACATCGGGTGGGTCACGGGCCACTCGTACATCGTGTACGGGCTATTGCCAAACCGCGTGCCAACACTCATGTACGAGGGTGCGCCGGACTTCCCCGCCCCCGACCGCTTCTGGGACATCGTCCAGCGCCATCGCGTCACGCAGTTCTACACCGCGCCCACCGCGATCCGCGCCTTCATGAAGTGGGGACGACAGCATCCCGATCGCCACGACCTCTCC
>JADFOF010000256.1 GCA_022563015.1 Planctomycetota bacterium | reverse complement strand
CTCCAACCCCGCTCAGGGCGTTTCGTCCAGAATGTCGTGCACGCGCAGCCACTCGAACCGTGGACGCCACTGGGCCACCAGTTCGAGGTGCGACGGATGGGCCACGTACGCCGCGTAGTCCGCCTCGGACGCGAACCCGACGTAGAAGCCCACGTCGTAGTCGGCGTCCACGGTGTCGCGGCCGGTGTCGATGGGCCGGCCGCAGTAGTAGCTCACCACGCCCGGGATGGTGGCCAGCCTCGCGTCGCACGCCGCGATCAGCGCGTCCGCCTGCGTCGGATCTATCAGCTTGAAGAACACGACGTGATTGATCGCGGCCGGGCGCGGGGGCGGGGACGGTGGGAGCCCCTGGTTCGTGGCGCAGCCTGCCAGCAGGGCAACCGGCAATAGAACGAGCAGCACGCGTTTCATCGGTCGTCCCTTTCAGTCCAGCACATCGCCGAGTCTTCCTGACGCCTCCTGCAGCATCCGCTCCGCCCGCACGCGGTCCACTTCGAGCCGATGCATCACCACCGCGGTCTTAGCCGCCCCGCCGGCGCGTTCGAGCAGGTCGAACGACGCGGCTCGCGAGAGCCCGGTCAGCTCGGCGACGATCCTGGCTGCACGGTCGCGCAGCTTGTCGCTGGTTGCCCGCAGGTCGACCATCAGGTTCTCGTACACGCGGCCGCAGCGCACCATCAGCGTGGTCGAGATGATGTTCAGCGTCATCTTGGTCGCCGACCCCGCCTTCATCCGCGTCGAGCCCGTCAGCACTTCCGGCCCGGTCTCGAGCACGATGAGATGATCGGCCCAGCGCGGGGCCTCCATCGGCGTACACACGATCAGACCCGTCACCGGCGCGTCGGGCAGGTTGCTCGCATACTCGACAGCTCCGAGGACGTACGGCGTGGTTCCCCCGGCCGCGACGCCCAGCACCGCGTCGCGCGACGACAGCGCCAGCGCGTCCAGTTCGGGAATCGCACCATGCCGATCGTCTTCGAGCGACTCGCTCGAGCGCGTGAGGGCGCTCTGCCCGCCGGCGATCAGGCCCACCACCTTGCCCGGCTGAACCTGGAACGTCGGCGGCGCTTCCGACGCGTCCAGCACACCGAGCCGACCGGACGTGCCCGCGCCCACGTACACCAGCCGCCCGCCGTCGGCGAACCCGGGCTCGACCGCCTCGATGAACGCGGTGATCGTCCCGGCCGCCCGTTCGACCGCGTCGCAGACCCCGCGATCCTCTTGGTTGATGAGGCGGACGCACTCCTGAACGCTGAGCCGGTGCAGATCGACGGAACGCGGATTGCGTTTTTCGGTATGTACGCCGGAGCGATCGGGCGGCAGCAGTGGGGGCGATCGGTTCATGGGCCACCGGAGGATACGCGGTCGCCCCGTCTGCCCCCACACTCACCGCGTCTGCCCCACTCGCTGGAGTTCCCGGATCGTCCGCTCGTAGTGGCTGCAACTCTCGTCGAGCCCGCCCGGTCGGCTGCGGATGAGCCACAGGCGGCGGTGCTCATTGGTCGCCACGCGAAGCCGATCCGCCAGATCGTCAGCCCGGTCCGCTGTCATGCCTCCGGGCCGCCGCCGGGCGATGGCACGCTCGGCGGCGATCAGGGCGACCTCGGCCGTGTGCGCCAGTTCCGCTGCAACAAGCTCGCCCGCACCGCTGGGAACCCGTCCCGCTAGATGCGACACGCGATCGCGAGTGTCGCACCACAGCGCCTCTGGCCCGCCGAGCGGCTCTTCGCTCAGCGGCCGGTCGAGATCTGTGAGGAGCGCCGTCGCGTTGCGCAACAGCGTCGGCCTCCCGTCGGGGTCAGGCGGGCCGCACACCGACCGCAACTCGAAGTCGGCCTGCCCGATCTCGTCAAGCCATTGGGCGACGCGCCCGCTCGCGTCGCCAAAGGCGTGCATCGAGACGCCCTCGGGCACGCACGCCCCGTCGCGCCAGCCCGACCACGCCGCGTCCGCCGCGTCCGCGATCCCCCGCAGAGAGATCGGCCACTGCTGGCGGTGCCCGAGGTCTCCCCAGTCGGTCACGAGCAGGCCCGACGCGCCGCACGCGAGCCCCGCGCCGGCAGCCGCCTTGATATTCCCGACGCGCTCGCTCGTCCGCCCGGTGATGCTGCGCCACGAGCTCGTCCCGGGGCAGACCCACCACTCCCGGCCCGCCGCCTGGAGCGCCCCGCCCCAGCGCGTGAACGGCGCGTCCGGCTCGTACCCCCAGGCCAGAGCGATGAGTTCAGCGGGGAGCGTTTCGAGCGACTCGGGGTGGCTCAGCGCGATATCCGCCCAGAACATGGGGCGAAATCCCCGTTCCACCGCCAGCTGCGCGACCCGGCCCACGAACTCGGCATAGACCCGCCACCCGCGCCGCGCCACCTCGGCTCGTGAACGTCCCTGCCCGACGTCGAGCGTCTCGTCGCACCCGATGTTGACCAGCCCGCTCGAAAACTGCGGCAGGAGCTGTTCGAGCAGATCCGAGATCAGTTCGATCGAACGCGGATCGCCCGGGCACAGGCTGAACCCGCCCTGGCGCCGCGTGCCGAGGAAGTCCCACGCCCCCGTGGTTTCCGCAAGCGGCGCGTACCTCGGCAGGGCGAGCCACCGGTGCAGATGCCCGAAGCAGTTCTGGTTGGCCGCGAGCGTGATCCCCACCTCACGGCACCAGGCGTCGAGTTGGCGCACCTCGTCGGCGGTCATGGGCGAGCAGTCGCGCCAGACCTCCTCGTGCCCGGCGTAGGCGAACGTGTGCTCGGTGTAGAGCTGGAGGTGGTTGATCTTCATCGAGGCCAGCAGGCCGACGAGCTCATGCAGGGACGCCATGGTCGGGACACGACAGCGAGAAACGTCCAGCATGACGCCTCGCGTCGGGAAGACCGGCGCGTCCTCGATCACCATCGCCGGCAACCGGCGGCCGTACTGCCGGATCAGCTGTGCGAGCGTGGCCAGCCCGTGCCGGGCGCCGGCCGCGTCGCGGGCGAGCAGTTGCGATGCCCCGGCGTCGCCACGCAGCGTCAACCGATACGCCTCGATCCCGAGTTCGCCAACCGGTTCGAGGCGGACCTGAATCTCGCCGATTCCGGGCTCTGGCGTTTCAGCCTGCTCGATCAGATATCTGAAGGCTGCCCCCGGATTTCGAGCGAGCACGGCCTCGACCAGGGGCTGGGGCACGGCGAATACGCCCGGCCCGAGTTCCAGCCGGGCCGGCCGAGGCAGCAGCGGGATGGGTCGGCCTTGGCTCACGGCACATTTTCGGCGCGAAAACGGGCGCAGCGCTCACATTCGGCGGGTTCGACTGTCGCGCCGCGCTCGCTCGGCGCGGTACTGTTCATGAAACCCGCGGGCAATGTCCGCGTGTTCGGGAAGCGATCGGACGGGGCGCTCGGTTCGCCACTCGCCCCGGAGCTACCATCGGTCCCGCGAGGAGTTAGGATGGAGCCCCGGCCGCGAGCGGGCCATCGAACAGACGGCTCGCGTTCGGCGGGATCGAGAACACCGGGTCGGCCGCAGGGCCGAAAGCCCCAGACCCAGGAGGCCCACCAGATGCGGTCCATGAAGCTCATTCAAAGCGCCGTCGCCATCGCGGCCGTCACGACCGCGGTCGCACTCCCGCCCAGTTCCGCCGACGCGCAGGTTCAGAAGGTGCTGCGTGCGTCGATGTCCACCGACGGCCCCAAGACGCTCGACCCTGTGCGCGGTTCCACGACCTACGACAACCGCTGCTGCTCGCAGCTCTACCAGACGCTGCTTCAGTACAAGTACCTGGTTCGTCCCGAAGAGCTCGAGCCGCTGCTGCTGGCCGAGATGCCCGAGATCTCCGACGACGGGCTGATCTGGCGCTTCACACTCAAGCGTGGGATCCTGTTCCACGACGACGAGTGTTTCCCCGGCGGCAAGGGGCGCGAACTGGTCGCACGCGACGTGTTCTATTCCTGGAAACGTCTGGCCGACCCTGAGTATCGCTACAAGAACTTCTGGCTCTTCAAGGGCACCATCGTCGGCTTCGACGAGTACAAGGACGTTCAGGCGGCCCGGGTGGATGCCGGCGGAGAGTTCGACTACGACGCGCCCATCGAGGGCTTTCGGATCATCAACGACTTTGAGTTCGAGGTCACGCTGAAACGCGCTGTCAGGCAGTTCCAATGG
>JADFOF010000255.1 GCA_022563015.1 Planctomycetota bacterium | reverse complement strand
TGCACGCCTTCCGGCACGCGGCAGGCTGGCCGCCCCCGAACTTCGGCTGCACGCCGCTCGTGACTTCCTGTACGCGGTCCTATTCGTGACCTTGCCCTGGTTCGCCTGGCAGGGCGCGTGGGTCGCCGTTCTGGTCGCCGTCATCGTGGGTGAGATTATCTTGACGCTCTGGGACTTCGTCGTCGAGATAGCGGTGCGCAAATCGCTCGGCGACGTGTACGCCGGCGAACGCGTCACGCACGCGATCATGGGGATCCTCTACGGGGCAACGGTAGCCAACCTCGTCCCGGTGCTCCTGGAATGGTGGTCGCTTCCATCTGGATTCGTGCGGGCGCCAGCGCCGATACCGGAGACGCTGCGCTGGGCCATTGTCGTCATGGGAATCTGCGTCTTCCTGTCGGGGGCTCGCGATCTCTACGCCGCATTCGAGCTACCGCGCGGCGGTTGGCCGTGGGACCGGCACCGCGAGGCAGGTGGTCACGAGGATCTTCCCACATAGTTGACCGCTCGGCCGTACGTGCTCGACGAGATGGCAGCCAAGCTTGGCGAGAACCCGATGCCCCAGTTATTGATCTCGCGGCTTCGCCGCCCGGACTGAAGAGGCGACCGCCCCACTCACCGGCTCACCGATACACTTCCCACATGGCACACTGGCGGCTACGGCGGCTGGTCACGCGGCGGCGGGTGAAGTGGGCTGGGCTGGTTCTCTGTGTGCTTGTGCTCGGCGTGTATGTCGCGTCGGCGTGGTACGCTGCGCGGGGGTGGGTGGTCAATGAGCCGAAGCTGGCTGTGTACATGGGCATCGGCCGAGGGCGCCTGGCGTTTGCTGTGATCAACTCGCGTACGTCCGCAGACGGAGGAATCCCGCTATTAAGCCCGTTTCGCTTGGATCCACTCGACCGTCCGTCGATCGATCTGTGGCCCATCTGGTTCGCGCTGGATTCGTTCACCGCTACCGATCCCCGCCCCATCACAATAACTGAAGCCGACGTGCCACTGTGGATCCCCCTCCTATTCTTGTCAATCCCCACGGCGTGGCGGTGGTGGACCGATCGCAAAGCCCCGCCCGGCCATTGCCGCTATTGCCGGTACGACCTCGCCGGTCTGAACGCCCGCGCAGAAAGCGGAATCACCATCTGCCCCGAGTGCGGCAAGCCGACGGAGCGCGAAGCATGAAGTTTCCCCGCCTCATCACGCGGCGGCGGGCGAAGTGGATCGGGATGTCGTTCACCGTCGCGACCGCGGTGCTCTACGTTCTTTCGACCTTCGTCAGTATTGGATATCAGCATCACGACGAAGAGCCAATGCTGAACCACGAAGTCCAACTCTCGGCTGGTCGGTTGAAGATCAGGCGGTACGACCCCAGCAGGGCCAGCGCGACGTGGTACCACGAGACCTATTGGTGGGTCCGTTGGAGCGGCACGCCGAGACTGAACATTGTTCCCCATGTTGAGTGGAACAAATGGACGCGTACCGTGCATGTTCCGCTTTGGCTGCCCCTGCTCTTCTTTGCTCTTCCCACGGCGAGGCTCTGGTACACCGACCGCCGCGCCAAGCCGTGGCAATGCCCGAAGTGCCGGTACGATCTGCGCGGGGTTGGTGGCGTACGCCGAGAGAGCGGCGAGGTCGATTCGGAGAATCGACGTACCGGGAGAAATGGGGTCTGCCCCGAGTGCGGCCGGGTGATCGATCACTCGAACAAGGGCGAACCGTCCGCCGACTGAGGGGGCGAGTAGGCTGCGCCCACGTGCTCGGCACCCGCCTGCGTGAGCGTTCGGCCTCGGCGGGTTCGGGCCAGGAAGCCGATCTGCAGCAGGCACGGCTCGACCACGTCCGCGTAGCACCGGCGCACAAAGCGAGGGACCGGACAACACGTCCGGCCCCTTGGGAATTACTGACTTCGTGAAATGCGTTCGCCGCTTAGCGACGACGACGCAGAGCCAAGGCGCCGAGACCCAGCAGCAACAGCGAGCCGGGCGCCGGAATAATCGTCACGTTGTCGAAGCCCAGCGTGTTCCCCGCCACGCCCGATGCGCCGCCGAAGAAGCGGTATCCGCTGGGCGGCAGCAGCCCGCCGCCGCCGGCCCCGCCGACCAGATAGCGACCGACCGGATTGTGCGTCACCGTGCCTCCGCCGGTGATGTCAGTCAGCGACACCCGCAGAATCTGGTTCGTATCCAGGTCGAAGGTCGTGGACCAGCGATACCAATGGTTGACCGCCAGGTTCTGGAATCCCGGGTCGGCCACCGTTTCGGTCAACTGCGTGCCTGCGCCGTCGAACCACACGTAATCCGCATTCCACTCGGTGGCGGTCGTCGGATCGACCCAGCGGGCCAGGGCGATGAACGTGCGGTCGGCGGGGAAGCCCTGCGTCGAGAAGCTGCCGATGTTCTGCGCCGAGGGAAGCTGACCGTTGAACGTGGCGGCGATGTCGAACGCCACCGTCCACGTGCCGGTGCCCGCGCCGTACGAAGCCGGCGTCTGTGAACGCGAGAAGACCCCGCCGCCCGGGCCCGTCGAGCCGATAAACTGCAGGCCGCCCGTCGGGTTCACCGGAAGACCGACGGCGTTGCCGGCGTAGGTGTAAACCTGCCCGGAGGCGCTGCCCGCGACAGGGTTGAAGAACGTGCCCTGACCATTCAAATCGATGCCGGCAGCGGACCCGCTAAACACCGGCGCCTCAAAGCTCTGGGCATTCACGCCGGCTGCCAGAGCACATACACCGGTGAACGCCAAAACCGTCGCCTTTTTACGCAACACCATAACTTTCCTCCTTGTGAACCGACGCCCGATGTGGTCGCCGATTGATGTCTCTTCTCCTCCACACGTCACGCGCGGGCATCGAACACCCCGCATGGTGGATCATAATGTCTGAGCCAGCCGCGACCTGAACGTACACAAGTCTCGACCGGCGGCAAGCGCACACTTTTCTGTTGACGGGACTCAGATCTCCTCACTACGGTTTTCGCCAGCAGACGGCTGGCAGCTTGTCTCTCAACCGAGCATAACCGATCCCAGTGGCGCGACGCAAGCGGAATCTCCGAAAATGTGGAATTTACCCCAGATTTGGAATATGCTTCCTGGCTCGGACGAGCCCGAATCACCTAACATCTACCGATATCCCAACCCTCTTCCGCTGGCTTCCGAGGCGCGGCCCTGATGTTTCCCTCAAAAACCGTTCCACCCTCTGCGTTCGTCCTGGTGGTCGATCACTCGAACAGGGGCGAACCGTCCGCCGACTGAGCCGGCGAGTAGGCTGCGCCCACGTGCTCGGCGCCGGCCTGTGTGAGCGTTCGGCCGCGGCGGGTTCGGGCCAGGAAGCCGATCTGCAGCAGGTACGGCTCGACCACGTCCTCGAGCGTGCCCGCGTCCTCGTTCATGGTGGCCGCCACCGCTTCCAGCCCGACCGGCCCGCCCTGGTACACGCCACCGATCGTCCGCAGGTACGCCCGGTCCAGTTCGTCCAGCCCCAGCGCGTCCACGCCCTCGAGTTCGAGCGCATCGGCGACGACGGCTGCGTCGAACCGCCCGGCTGCACGCACGTCCGCATAGTCGCGCACCCGCCGCAGCAGCCGATTGGCGATCCGCGGCGTACCGCGCGAGCGATTCGCGATCGTCTCCAATGCCCCGTCCTCGACGCCCTCGATCCCCAGGAGCGAGCTGCTCCTGATCAGGATCGTCTCCAGCTCCGCCGGCGAGTAGTACTTCAGGTGGTGCGTGATCCCAAACCGCGACCGCAGCGGCGACGAGAGCAGCCCCGCCCGCGTCGTCGCCCCGATCAGCGTGAACGGCTTGCACGTGATCTGCACCGTCCGGGCGTGCGGGCCCGAGTCCAGCCTCACGTCGATGCGAAACTCCTCCATGGCCGGGTAGATGAACTCCTCGACCGCCACCGGCAGGCGGTGGATCTCGTCGATGAAGAGCACATCGCCGGCGGTGAGCCGCGTGAGCACGCTGACCAGGTCGGTGCCCTTGGTGAGCGCCGGGCCGCTGGTCGCGTGGACCTTACCCCATCTCGGCCGCGATGACGTGGGCGAGCGTGGTTTTGCCCAGCCCCGGCGGGCCGTGCAGCAGCACATGGTCCATAGCCTCGCCGCGGGCCCGGACCGCCTGGACCGTGATCGAGAT
>JADFOF010000254.1 GCA_022563015.1 Planctomycetota bacterium | reverse complement strand
AAGGGGATCGTGCACACCACCGGCGGCTACATGGTCTACACCTACCTGACGAGCAAGCTTGTCTTCAACCTCATCCCCGACGCCGGGCAGGTGTTCTGGTGCACCGCCGACATCGGGTGGGTCACGGGGCACTCGTACATCGTGTACGGTCTGCTGCCCAACCGCGTGCCCACGCTCATGTACGAGGGCGCGCCGGACTTCCCCGCCCCCGACCGCTTCTGGGACATCGTCCAGCGCCACCGCGTCACGCAGTTCTACACCGCGCCCACCGCGATCCGCGCCTTCATGAAGTGGGGACGCGCCCACCCCGATCGCCACGATCTCTCCTCGCTCAAAGTCCTCGGCACCGTCGGCGAGCCCATCAACCCCGAGGCCTGGATGTGGTATCGCGAGACGATCGGCCGTTCGCGCTGCCCCATCGTCGACACCTGGTGGCAGACGGAGACCGGCGGGCATCTCATCACGCCCCTCCCCGGAGCCGTGCCGACCAAGCCCGGCTCGTGCACACTCCCCTTCTTCGGGATCGACGCCGCCATCCTCGACGCCAACGGCAACGAACTCCCCGACAACGTCGGCGGGCTGCTGGCGATACGCAAGCCCTGGCCGGGCATGCTGCGCGGGATCTACGGCGATCGAGATCGCTACATCGAGACCTACTGGTCCAGGTTCATCCCCGACGCCGCGACGAAGCCCGCCCAAGGCGCGGATGCAAGAGCGTGCCCCTCCCCGTACTACTTCCCCGGCGACGGCGCCCGACGCGACGAGGACGGCTACTTCTGGATCATGGGCCGCGTCGACGACGTGATCAACGTGGCCGGCCACCGCCTGGGCACGATGGAGATCGAGTCGGCCCTGGTCTCGCACCCCGCCGTCGTCGAGGCCGCCGTCGTCGGAATGCCCCACGAGATCAAGGGCACCGCCATCGCCGCCTTCTGCACCCTCGAACCCGCCTGCAATCCCAAGGGCGCCGACGCCGCCGAATCCCTCAAAGAAGAACTCCGCGCGCATGTGAAGTCTCAGATCGGCGCGATCGCGAGGCCCGACCAGATCCGCTTCACCGAGTCGCTCCCCAAGACCCGCTCGGGCAAGATCATGCGCCGCCTCCTCCGCTCCATCGCCGCCGGCGAAGAGACCATCACGCAGGACACCACCACGCTCGAAGACTACTCGGTGCTGGCCAAACTGAAAGCGAGTGAAGAAGGGTGACTCCAATGACTCGATTCGTATTCCTCGGCGGGGTCGCGCTGTGCGTCGGCACGCTCGCACGCGGTCAGCCCGAGCCGACCGGCCCGGACCCGACCACGCCAGCCGCCCAGTCGCCTCGCCTCCTGTCCTGGGCCGCCATCTGGGAGAACGACGGCGCGTTCATCAAGCCCTTCGACAAATCCGATCGCCACTACACGAACGGCCTGCGCTTCGACGTCGCGTTCGATCGCCTCCTCCCGAAGACCTGGACCGACGCGATCCCCGGCGCCGACGCCTTCAAGGACAAGTCCGAGGCGACCGGCCTCGTCCTCGCACAGCTCATCTTCACCTCCGAGGACATCGAGCGAAAGGCCCGCAAGCCCGATGATCGCCCGTACGCCGGCTGGCTTTACGGCGGCCTCTACTACCAACGCTCGGACTCCAGGAAACTCGACCATTTCGAGCTCGACATCGGCGTCGTCGGTGGCGACGGGTCCGCCGCCGAGTCGATCCAGAAGTTCATCCACTCCGTCATCCCCGACGAGGTCACCCCGCAGGGATGGGACGATCAACTCTCCAACGAACTGGGCGTCAATTTCAAGTACCAGAGGCGCTGGAAATTCCGCGACAATCCCGAGTCCGACACACGCCCGAAGTTCGATTTCGATCTCATCCCCGAGGCCGGCTTCATGCTCGGAAACGTCTACACCAATCTCAACGGCGCACTCACGCTCAGGGCGGGGCACAACCTCCCGGACGACTTCGGCCCGCCGCGAATCGCGCAGTTCCGCGACGCGACCGGCTCCTGGACCGGCCGGTGGGGCGCCTACGCCTTCGCACGCGCCGGCGGGCGACTCGTGGCGCGGGACATCTTCCTCGACGGAAACACCTTCGCCAACAGCGTCAGCGTCGACAAGGAGCCCATCGTCGGCGAGGTCGCGCTGGGTGTTGCAGGTCGATTCAAGAAATGCGAATTCGGCTGGAGCTTCACCTGGCTCACCGATGAGTTCGACGCCCAGGACCACGGCGACGCCTTCGGCGCCGTCTGGTTCACCTGGCGCACCGAGTTCTGACGCACCCATGCGCACCGCCAGCGCCATCCTGTTCCACCGGCTGATCGAAGTCCGTGAGAACACCTGGGGCGCGCAGTTCGTGCTCGTGGACGGGCGCGAGGTGTCCCGCAGATATCTCGGCGGTTGGACCGCGCGCGCCCATGTCTTCTCGCTCACCGACGAGAAGGGTTGCGATCACAAAGTCGAGGTCCAGGGCACGCACACCGGCCTGCGCATGACACGCGCGCTGCTCCGCGTCGATGGCCGCGTCCGCCAGATCCTCGAACTCGCCCCGCCGGGCGTCTCGACCAGGAAGTGCCCGCACTGCGGCTACTCGCTCATCGGCCAGCGCGCCCGAAACGACCAGGTCCAATGCCCCGAGTGCGGTCGGCACACGACGCTCGCGCAGCTCGGGCTCGATTCCGCCGACGACCTTGCCCCACCACCTGCCCAGGACATGTGACGAGAGTGCTCAACGCGTCGCATCCGAATTGATCCAGACGCCGAGTCTGAGCCCGCGGCGGGCGAAGGCTCGGATCACGCTGGTCATCGCAGATATCCGAGCCTTCGCGGACTCAGACCCGGCGTCAACTCGCACTCAAACCCACTTTGCCCATTGCCCATTGCCTCATGCCCCCCTCTACCCCACAAATCCCCGCAGCGCCACCCCGATGCCGTACGCGATCGAGGCCGCCGCACCACCCACCGCCAGCGTCTCGATTCCCGACAGCCACCATCTTTGATCCACGACGCGACCCTTGGCGGCTCCGACGCCGAAGAACGCCAGGCCCGTGAGCGCCACGCACACACCGAACGGGTTCGCGATCGTCGCTCCCAGTGCGTTGGAGACGAAAGAAATGAGGGGGACCGCCCCGACGATGACGAACGCGATGAACGTCGCCGACGCCGCCCTGAGCGCGCTGCGCTTCGCCTGCGACATCCCGTGCTCTTCGGTCATCATGACGTCCAGCCACCGATCCTCGTCGGCCGTGATCGCCTCGACCACGCGCTCCAGCGTCTCGCCCCGCACGCCCTTGGCGGCGAATATCTGACGGATCTCCTCGCGCTCGCCCTCGGGATGAAGCCGGATTTCGAGCTGCTCGAACCGCCGCTGACGGACCAGCCGCTGGTTCTCCGCCCGCGTGCCCAGGAAGTTCGCCGCCGCCATGCTGAACCCGTCCGCGACCAGGTTCGCCAGGCCCAGGATGATGATGATGCGCGAGTTCAGCCCCGCGCCCTCCACGCCCGCGACGACCGCCAGCGTCGTCACCGCGCCGTCGATCGCGCCGTAGATGAAGTCGCCAAGGTAATTCTGCCGAACGCCCTGCGCCAGGCGCTCGTCGAGGGCAGGGTCGCCGGTGGATTCCTCTGAGGAGCGCTGCGATTCTTCGTTCTGTGGATCTTCGGTGGCCACGATGGGGTCCCGTTCGTGCGTTGGAGCGTTTGTCCGATTACTTCCTAGTCGAAGTCGGAATTATAGGCATCTCGACCGGGGGCATCAACGCGTGCCGCGGCGGCCATACGTGAGACCGGCTACCGCAAGCAGGATGGCGATGATTCCGGCGCCCAATCGAAGGGGCGGATAATGATCTTCCGGGCGGATGACGATGCCGGATTCGGACTTTAGGTCCTCGTAGTCCAGTGAGAACCTGCCGAAGGCGCTTTGAAATTCGCGGCGCTCTCCTGGCGCAAGTTCGAAGAGCGATTCTTCTCCCACGCCGTTCGAGAGTTCGACGCGGTAAGATGCTGGGTTCGCCGCCGGACGGCGCGCGTATCGGAGCAAGGCGTCCCCCACGCGCACGGCCTCTCCTTGCCGAACGCGCACGCGGACGGACGCAAGGTCGAGAAGGACTTCGTAGAGTGTGGTCTGTCCGGCGGCTACGGGAACGGCCGTACGCATC
>JADFOF010000253.1 GCA_022563015.1 Planctomycetota bacterium | reverse complement strand
GGGACGGTCGATCCAGCAGCGACCGCGGCTGCGGGCGAAGGCCTTGCTGCGGGCGGGCCGGGCGCCAACGTGTCTGGCGATGATTTCTAGGCCCCTCAGTCAGAGCCCCCGGCGCCAGCCGGCGGGTCCTCTTCCTGCTGCGCGACAACCGAGCCCCCGGCGCAAGCCGGGCGTCGTCTTCGTAAAGCGGGCATCGTGCGAAGAGATCGCCCGCGAGGCGAGGCGGCTGTTCAATGCGTGGGCGTTCCGGCCGGTGCAGTTGATCGGGGTGGGTGTGAGTGAACTGACCCAGGGCACGGAAGAGCAACTCGGGCTGTTCAGCGTGGTACAGTCTGAGCAGCAGCGCGCGATCGATCGTGCGTCGGACACGATTATCGAGCGCTTCGGGACGGGCGCCATCCGCCGAGGGGGAACGCTCTCCTGACGGGACTTCCCCTGAGATTCAGAATCGATGAGTTCACTTTGTTTGAGCAGACCGTTGCAGTTGAGCGCGGCCCTGGTGGCGCTGGCTACCGGGTGCGCGTTCGGACAGGAAGATTCCGGAGTTGCGACAGACGGTGCAGCGCAACTGCCAGAGCAACCCTCAGACCCGTCCAAACCCACCATGCGTGTTCGACGGGCGACCTCCGCGATCACGATCGATGGCAGACTCGATGACGAAGCATGGGCTGCAGCGGTTGCGATCGACGACTTCACGCAGGTTGATCCGGTCGAGGGCGCGGCACCCACGCAGCGGACCGTCATGCGGCTGCTGTATGACGAGAACAACCTGTACATCGGCGTGCGCTGCTACGAGACGGACCCGAGCCTCATCATCGCCAGGGACATGACGCGCGACAGCGGTTTGCGGGACGACGACCACATCACCATCTTCATCGACACGTTCCTCGATCGGCGCAACGGGTACCTGTTCATCATCGGGGCTGCGGGCGGAAAGAGCGACGGGCTCATCCGCGCGGGCAGCCGTGAGATGGAGTGGGACGGCATCTGGCACGGCAAGGCGACCATCGACGACGAGGGGTGGACGGCTGAGATCGCGATTCCCATGCAGACCGTCTCGTTCGATCCGAAGAGCGACACCTGGGGTTTCAACATCCATCGCATCATCCGGCGTAACAATGAGACCGTCCGATGGGCGAGCCCCCGACGCGACCAGCGGATCACAACCGCGGCCAACGCGGGCACGATCGTCGGGCTTGAGGATCTGAGTCAAGGGCTCGGGCTGACGGTGGTGCCTTCGCTTGTGGCAACGGCGGACTTTGAGGGAGGTGGGGCCGACCTCGATCCCGGGCTTGACATCTTCTATCAGATCACGCCTTCCATCGTCGCGTCGCTGACAATCAACACCGACTTTGCCGAGACCGAGGTCGATGATCGGCGGGTGAACCTCACGCGGTTTCCGCTGTTTTTCCCGGAGAAACGCGACTTCTTCCTGCAGGACGCGGGCTTGTTCCGGTTCGGCGGGATCTGGCGAAGCCCGCTGCCGTTCCACTCGAGGCGCATCGGGATTGTGGGCGGTGAAGAGAAAGAGATCCTGGCGGGGCTCAAGGTGACGGGCCGACAGGGCCGCGTGAGTTTCGGCGTGCTCGACGTGCAGATGAAGAACGACACTGTGCTGGGCGACAAAAACCTGTTCACGGGACGCTTCGCGCTGGACGTGCTCAAGGAATCGACGATCGGCATGATCGTGACCAACGGCGACCCGGGCGGGCGCGGTAAGAACACGCTTGTCGGCTGGGACTTTCATTACGCCAACAGCGACGCTGACGGCGCGTCGCTTCGGGGTGATGTGTGGGTGCAGGCGACGCGCTCTGGCCCGACGGGCGAACCCGACGAGACGGGCACCGCGTTTGGTGGCCAATTCAGCTACAACAAAGAGCCGTGGTCGGGCGGGCTGTTTTTCGGGCAGATCGGTGAGGAGTTCAACCCCGGGCTGGGGTTTGTGCGGCGGGTTGATATACGCGAGTATCAAGTCAATGCCGAGTACACATTTCGTCCCGGAGGCGGGACACAGTTTGTGCGCACGATCGATGTGCAAGTCCGCGCCGGGCTATTCACTGATCTGGACAACGAAGTGCTCTCGTCGAGCCTCATGTTTCCGTCGGTCGAGTTCGAGAGCGAGGCGGGCGACTCTGTGGATCTTCGGCTCCAACTCAACCACGAAAAGCTGGATGAG
This sequence comes from Planctomycetota bacterium, assembly GCA_022563015.1. GTDB lineage: Bacteria > Planctomycetota > Phycisphaerae > Phycisphaerales > UBA1924 > JADFGU01. Next base: position 1,990 of record JADFOF010000253.1, on the reverse strand, counting down.
CCGTTCGAGATCGTTGAAGGCGTGACCATCAACGCCGGCACGTACGACACCTACCGCGTCACCGCGGAAATCGACACAAGCCAGTCGCGAACATTGAGTGGGAGCGCCACCGTGTCCTACGCCGAGTTCTGGGACGGGACGCGGTTTGACTGGGGCGGGACGGTGATGGTGCAGCCTTCGGCACGGTACAGCGTCGGAGCCGAGTTCGAGCAGAACGAGATTCGCCTTCCCGGCGGCGACTTTGATGTTCAGATTGTCTCGTTCATAACCAAGGTGCAGTTCTCGCCCGAGGTGACGTGGTCGAACAGGATTCAGTGGGACAACCAGAGCGACGAGGCCGGGTTCAACTCGCGTCTTCGGTACGAGATCAGCCCGGGCCGCGTCGCGTACATCGTGTTCAACTCGGCGTACAACACCGCCGACTCGTGGGCCACAACGGAGAGCGAGATGGCGGTCAAGATCGGCTGGACCTGGCGGTTTTAGGAAGAAGTGACAGAGTGACGGAGTGACGGAGTGACAAAGCAACGGAGTGACAAAGCACTCCCCTCCCCCGTCGTCGACGGGGGAGGTGTCCCGACGAGTCGGGACGGAGGGGGTCTTCGGGCGACGCAGCAACGGCGGGAAATGCCTCACGCCCTACGCCAACTCACCGACCAGTTTAGCGAGCTTCTCGATGTTTCGGGGGTGCGGGCCTTGTGGTTGCCAGCGTCTCGCGCCTTGGGTAGTCTGTAGCAAAGCGGGCCTGCGAACAGTTCCTCGCGCGAAACCGGTCCGTCCGGGGAATGCGCCTCGTGAGAGCCTCTCGAACACTCGTGATCCAGCCATACGACGGCCGCGGTTCGGCCATGTTCGCGGTGCTCATGGGGTGCGTTTCCGGGGTGGCTGTGCTCGCTGTGACCCAGAGCATAGAGTTCGCCTCTCTAGGCCTGAGATCTCGCTGGCTTGCAGTAGCCGCGATGTTCTTGATTCCGTTTTTGTTCGGGGTTGTGACGGCCCTCTCCGTTATTCGTTTGCGCACGGCGGTTTTCCTGGGAGCGTTGTGCTGGGTCAGTTTGAGTCTCTTCGCGACGATCTTCGAGTCCATGCTGAGCGGCGACGGTGGTGCATCTTTTTTTATTGTGCAACCTCTCAAGTTTATCGTGTTCCCGGCGTTCGTTGTTTCTGCGATTCTCGGGCTGGTTGGCGCACTATTGCATGCGTGTCTGTTCATGGCTCGCCGAGCTTTCGTCTTTGAACTCATCGAGGATGACGGGGGTCATTGCGTGCGCTGCGGGTATGAGCTGGGCTCGCCCGATCTTGCGAGGTGTCCGGAGTGCGGCGAATCGACGAGCAACAGGTGCTACCGGTGGCGTTGGTTCTTCAACACGATCAACTGGGCACGGCGACGGGCAAGGGTCATGGCGGTCTTGCTCGCGGTCGCAGTGGCGATACCGGCCGGGTGGATCGTTGCGACGCGCACCGTGCCCGCGGCCCCTTTCATGTGGCGATTTAGAGATGGCAAGATTATTGGCGAATCTTCAGTCTATATCTGGCTGGACAAGGATGCACAAAGAGCGTTGGTTCTCACTTATGACTGGCGTCGTATGCCAGACGCCGACGCGCTCACCGCGTACGACGGGCACTTCTTTACAGTTGGTGGCTCCGGCAGTGCGATCGATCCGGGGAATCCATGGATCACCTGGGTCTTTTCGCGAGCGCAGGCTGACTACGTCCTGAAGCATGGTCTGCCGGCGTCGTTTCTTCGGGAGGTTGACGAAGCGAGAGAGCGCTTTGGCGCGGCACCCGGCCAGACAGCACGGGTGCCCGACCTCACGTTCGACGTCAGCTTTGATCCCGCAGATGACCCTGGCTGATGTGGCGATTTGATCGTGAGAGCGCGAAGGTGTCGCCGGACTTAGACTTTTCGTGGCGGTTTTAGGTAGTAGTGACGAAGTGACAAAGTAACGAAGTGACAAAGTAACGGAGCGGCGAAGCGCTCTCCTCCCCCGTC
>JADFOF010000252.1 GCA_022563015.1 Planctomycetota bacterium | reverse complement strand
TCGAGCACAGAAACATGTATCTCCTCGCTTCCGACGATCACGGGACGGGGTTTCGTGAACTTGCGTCTCATCCCTGGCGAATTGGGCAATGCGTGATGAGTTCGGCATCGTTCACCACATCGGGCGACGATGTGCTGGCCGCGTGGGAGTCGAGGCGCCAGGTCTACTTCGCACGAATTGAAGGTGAGACCAGCGAGGTGACTGAGCCGATCCCCGCTCCCGGGCGGGGAGACAACCGGAAGCACCCGGCGCTCGCGAGCCATGATGATGGACGGACGATCCTCGTTTGGACCGAAGGCACCGCATGGCAAAGGGGTGGAGAAATCGTGTGGCAGGTCTTTGATACCGACGGCAACCCGATGACGGGCGAGACTGGACGAGCCAAGGGCCTGCCCGTGTGGGGATTGGCAGCGGTTGTGTCGGGTGCGGATGGAGTATTCACAATCATCTATTAGCGGTGGGTTCAGCCGCGTATTTCAACGCTCACAAACCAAACGGCATCTGATTCGTTCGGGTTTGACATGATACCAGAGAATGCTGGCCCGCTACTCACCCACACGTTCGGAGATCCCCCCCTCCAGCGGCTGGTCGGCGCCCGGCCGCTCGGAGGCCCGGACTCAATTCGATTCCATTTCGCGATTCGGTTGCCAGGGCCTCGATCGCTCGGATCAGCGCTCATCGACGTGGGTGTTCGTCGCGCCCGGCCCTCTTGCTGGCGGCTTCGGGCCCGTTCGCCTAGACTGCCGCTCCACGGGCCCGCCGTGGACTGAAGATGATGAAGCCACACGTGCTCATCCTGGCGATTCTGTATGCTGCATCGGCACTGATGCCGGCGGCGCACGAGTGGCGGTCTGCTCTGCAGGGAGCGTGCGAGACCTGCCGGGCGGCGGCGGATGGGAACCCGTCGCTCCAGGCAGTGTGCGACGGGTCGTGCGGCGATCCCGCGCACCATCACCATCCGCGGCATGATCGCAACCACTGCCCCACCTGCCGGTGGAGTCACACACCTCACTCGCTCCCTCCCGCTTCACTCAGCAGTGGCTCAATCCCCGACACGGGTGTCCCTGCGCCGATCGGCTCACAGCAGCCGACGCCTGCCGCCGATGTTCGCATCAACGGCGCCCGCGCGCCGCCGCTGGCCCGCCCGGCCTGACGCGATCGTACCCCGTTTCAACCACAGATATTTCATACCGCCGGTCCGCTTCCATGCGAACCGGCGTGGAGATTCGCCATGACGCGAGCCCCCAGGCTGGGCGCGATGATCATTATGTGGGCGCTGTCCACAGGCGTCAGCGCCGCACAGGACCAGCCATCGAACGCCGAGGACGTGCGAAAGGAATTGCAGCGGATGCGCGAGCGCATCGACGTGCTCGATGAACAACACCAAGCCGATCAAGAACGATTGCTCCAACTGGAAGAACAGCGGGGCGGATTCGAGCCGGCGCCGCAGCCGTCGGCCACGGGGACCGGACAGGGGAATCTGTTCAACCCGCAGATCACGGCGTTCCTCGACATGGGGGCGAGCGTTTCGACCAACGGGAGCAACAACGCGTTTAACCGGTTCAATCTGCGCGAGGCGGAGCTTGACTTTCGATCGGCGATCTCGCCCTCCGCGGACGGCGTTCTCATCCTCGCCATCGGGGAGGAGATCGAACAGACCGCGGGCGGCACCACGATCGACACCGTCTTTGAACTCGAGGAGGGCTACATCTACTTTCACACGCTCCCCTTCGATCTCGCGCTCAAGGGCGGCAAGTTCAGGAACTCGTTCGGGCGAAACAATCTCCTCCACACCCACGACATGCCACAGGTCACCCGCCCGTCGGTGATTCAGGCGTTTTTCGGGCCCGAAGGGTCGGCCACCGTCGGCGCCTCGGCGAGCTGGCTCGTGCCCAACGCCTGGGACAAGTACGTCGAACTGACAGTCGAGGTGGCCAACGCCGACGGGGGCGAGGAGGCGCCCATCTTCGGCGGTCCCGACGCGGACAACCCGGCCGTGATCGTGCACCTCAAGCTCTTCGACGACATCGGCGAAACGAGTACCTTCGAGATCGGCGGGAGCTATCTCTTCACCCACACCTCGGGCGACAGCGATTTCGACGCCAACGTGTTCGGCCTCGATCTGACGTACCAGTGGCGAGACCCGGACGCGCCGGACTCTCGAAGCCTGCTCCTGCAAGCCGAGTTCTTCTGGGCGCAGAACGATGTCCAGGGCGCGACCGGGGCGTTCAGGAACGACAGCTTCGGCATGTACGCCTTCGGGCAGTACCAGTTCAAGAGGGACTGGTACTCTGGAGTCCGCTTCGACTACACGGAGTTTCCAGACTCCGACGTATTCGGAGCCGGCGATTCCGAGTGGGCCCTCTCGCCGTACGTCTCTTACTACCTGACGGAGTTCATCCGTCTTCGGCTCGAATACCAGCACCGGGAGTTCGCTTCCGGCGTCGGCCGCGACGACGAGGACAACCTCTTCTTCGGGCTCACCTTCGCCATCGGCAGCCATCCGGCCCACCCGTACTGGGTGAACCGATGACGCCCGTATCCCCCGTTCATCCCGTAGACCCGCCACCATCCCCATACACCAGGAATGAAACCCGATGAAACGCACCATTCTTCTTTCCGTGCTGGCCAGCATCGTTGTGCCGGCCTCGCTCGCGTTTGCTGACATTCGCGTCGTGACGACCACCCCGACCCTGGCGGACATCGTCCGCCAGGTGGGCGGCGAGCACGTCACGGTTCAGTCCATCATGCGGGGGCCGGAGAACATTCACAACGTCTCTCCCACGCCCAGCCAGATGATGAAGCTTCGCAAGGCGGACCTGTTCGTGCACAGCGGGCTCGACGCCGAGCCGTGGCTGCCGCAGTTGATCAAGGGTTCGCGCCGAAAGCATCTTCGACCCGGCGAGCCGGGCAACGTCGATGTGTCGCGGGGCGTTCCGCTCAAGGAGGTGCCGACGCGCGGCGAGCTGACCCGCGCGATGGGCGATATCCATGTGTACGGCAACACGCACTACGCCCTCGACCCGCTCAACGGCATCCTCATCGCCCGGACCATCGCCGACGCGCTCGCGCGGACCGATCCGGATCACGCCGACGCGTTCGAGGCCAACTACGAGGCGTTCTCGCGCCGCATCGTCGAACTCACGGCCCGGCTGGTCGCGAAGATGGCGCCCTTCCGCGGCACGCCGGTCGTCACGTACCACCGCACCTGGCCGTACCTGCTCGACCGCTTCGAGCTCGTCAAGGTCGCCGAGGTCGAGCCCAAGCCGGGGATCTCGCCCGGCCCCAGGCACCTGAGCGAATGCGTCCAGACGATGCAGGCGCGCGGGGCGAAGATCGTCATCGTCGAGACGTTCAACAGCAGGAAGAACGCCGAATCGGTCGCCCGTCGCGTGGGCGGCCGGGCGGTCGTGCTCGCCCAGAGCGTCGGCGCGGTCCCCGGGGCCGACAGTTACGAGAAGCTGTTTGAGTACAACATCGAGGCGCTCCTGACCGCCTTCGAGGAGCTCGGAATCGCGCCGCGCGAAGAGGCCGACCACGACATCAACCCCGATCGGCGCCACCCGTAGGCATCCCGGAGGAATCAGACCGTGCTCGAGATCCTTGCCTCGCCGTTTGCCACATGCCTGGTGCTGACCGGGATCCTCTGCTATTTCGGCATCCACGTGATCATGCGCGAGGTGATCTTCGTCGATCTGGCGCTCGCGCAGGTCGCGGCCATGGGGGCGGCGGTGGGCGCGCTGATTGGCTTTGACCCCCACTCGGTTCAGGGCTACGTCGCAGCGCTGGGGTTCACGCTCGTCGGCGCCGCCATCTTCACCCTCGGCCGATTCCGCGACGCGCGGGTGCCGCAGGAGGCGATCATCGGGATCGTGTACGCGGTGAGCACCGCGGCCGCGCTCCTGATCTTCGGCCTGTGGGTCTTTTTGAAGCGCGAGCCGAAGCTGGTGGACACCCTATGAACGCGATCGGTTCGACGTCTCCCGGCCGGCCGCCGGCCGGCGTCAGCGAGACTTTCACCTGTACGTTGATCGCGTAGGGAGCCAGCCGGGCCACGTCGGCGTACGGGTCCGAGCTGCGGAAGTTGCCGGTATCCAGGTTGACGCCGAACCAGGGACTTTTGACGTCGCGCACCAGCGCCATCATGCCGTCGATTGTGGTCGTCAGTCCGCCGTGATTCTCGAGTGCC
>JADFOF010000251.1 GCA_022563015.1 Planctomycetota bacterium | reverse complement strand
GAAGGGACGTTCATCTGAGGCTCTGATGTCGCGGTTGCGGTTGCGGCGGCGGCGCGCGAGTCCGTGGCGGGTTGAGGGGTCTTGGCCGGGGCGTCGCCGGGCGGTTGCTTCTGGTCGAGCTCGGGGGGGGCGTCGGCAGCAGCGAGTTTGGCCTGTGTGGCGGGTTTGGGCTCCTCGGCGGGGATGGCCTTGGGGGGGGCGGCGATGGCGACGCCGTTGGTTTCGCTCGCCGCGTCGGGCTGCACCGGGGCGGGCTTCTTGGCGCGGCTCTTGCGCGGCCTGGTGCGGACCTTTTCGAGGTCGACCTTCTCGGCGGTTTCCACGGCGGTGTGCTCGGAGCCGGCGCAGAACCACTCGCGCACGGTGGCTTCGAGTCCGACCGAGACCGTGGACATGTGGTTTTTGATGACATCCTGAGGGATGCCCTCGGCGTGGCACTTGGCCACGATCGCCTTGGAGGAGATCCCCAGCTCTTTGGCGATGTTGAATACGCGCTTTGCCTTTGCCAAGCCTTCTACTCCAGATGACAGCGAGTCATCGCGTGTCTGCTTCGGGGCATGTCGCCCGATTCAGTTTCCCAGAATGTCTGCGGCCCGGGTCTCGCCGGACTCTTCGGTGGTGTCCGTTTCGCTTGCTTGCTGATCGGATGCTTCGGGGGTTTTCTGTTCTTTGGTCGTGTCCGGGGATGCCAGTTTCGAGGCGCCCAGGATCGCGGCGGCGGCCAGGTCCGGGTCGATATCGCCCTCTTCGCCTTCGCCTTCGAGCAGTCGTCGAGCGGCCTGTTCCTCTTCAGCCCGGCGGAGTTCCCGCTCTTCCTTGTCTTTCTGCTGCTGTACGGCGACTTCCTTGGCGCGGACGGAGGCGAGCTCTGCGATTTTTTCGCCGATGGCGGTTTCGAGCTCGAGCTCGGCGTTGAGCACCTCGGCGCCGACCTCCTCGATGTCGAAGACGCTGACCATGCCCAGGGCGATGAGGCGGTCGACCTTCTCCTCGGTGATCCCGTCCACCTCGAGCAGGGTCTGGGACATGGTCTCGATGCCCTTGTTGAACTCGTCGGGTGTGAGGATGTCAACGTCCCAGCCGGTGAGTCGTGCGGCCAGGCGCACGTTCTGCCCTCGCTTGCCGATGGCGAGGCTGAGCTGGTCGTCGCGGACGACGACGGTGGCGCGGCCGAGCTCGAAGCAGAGGCTGACCTCCTGGATCTCGGCGGGCTTGAGCGCGTTCTGTATGAGGATCTGGCTGGACTCGTTCCATCGGACGATGTCGATTTTCTCGCCGTTGAGCTCGTCCACGATGTTGCGGATGCGCGAGCCGCGCACACCCACGCAGGCTCCGACCGCGTCTACTTTCGAGTCGATGGAGGCGACGGCGACCTTGGTGCGATAGCCGGCCTCGCGGGCCATGGCCTTGATCTCGATGATCCGCTCGGCGACCTCGGGGACCTCGACCTCGAACAGCTTTCGGATGAAATCGGGGTGGGCCCTTGAGAGGACGATTTTGACCTGGCTGCCGGCGTCGCGGACGTCCAGGACCATGCAGCGGACGCGGTCGCCGGGCGCGAACTGCTCGCCGGGGATCTGTTCCGAGCGCGGCATGATGGCCTCGGCGCGGTCGATGCTGACGATGAGCATGCTGCGGTCGTATCGCTGCGCGACGCCGGTGACGATCGTGCCCAGGCGTTTCTGAAAGTCTTCGCGGATGGTGTCGCGTTCGTCGTCGCGGAATCGTTGGATCATGACCTGCTTGAAGGTCTGGGCGGCGATGCGGCCGAACTCGTCGGGCCCGATGTCCAGCGGCTCGCCGTGGCGCAGCAGGCTCATTTCACCGGTGATCGGGTCCATCGAGCAGGTGAACTCCTCGGGATCGATGGCGTTGTAGTATTTTCTGGCTGCGGAAACCATGGCCTGTTCGAGATCGTTGACGAGCAGCGAGCGTTCGATGTTTCGATCGCGCGCGATCGAGTCGAGGATGCGGATCATCTCTTGTGAGTTCATGGCGGTGGTGCTCTGGATGTTTGATTGTCGGGTTGTCGGGTCGGGGTCTCTGGGATCGTGTCGGGACAAAAATGCAAGGGCCACAAGCCGCCCATGCGCGCTCGTGGCCCGACCGGTGCCCGGCACCCCCTGCTGGAGTATCCGGCACAGTCCAGATGGGTTCGCCTCAACTCATCCGGACGCCTCCCTTGGCGGCCGGGCGTGGCCGGTCCGGCGTGCGCCGAACGGGTCCAGAGGCCGATACCACCGGGTGCTCACCGATCATGGCTGGTGCCTGCGCGCATCAGTTCAGATTCCTCTGACAGGGACCACTCCCTGACGGGTGACTGTAGAGACCCTGGCAAGGGTTGGTCAACTCGGTCGGGTCGGGCGTATTCGTGTCGCGCGAGGCCTCCGCGGGCGGTGAAACCGACGGTTCACGCCGGTTTTGGCGAGTCTTCATCGGCCGAGTCGTTGGGATCGGTCAGGATCGAGGCGATGCGGAGCGCCCTGGCGCCCCTGAATTGTCCGAGGTAGGCGGTGAACTTCGGCCTTCCTTCGACGCAGACGACCACCGGCTCGGTGGCCCGCTTGGTGGTGGTGATCACGTCGCCGACCTCCAGATTGACGAGTTCGTCCATGGTGATGGTGGTCTCGGCGAGCACGCCGGTGACGATCAGCCCCGCCTCGGCGAGCGATTTCGAGAGGCGTCGCTTGGCCTCTTGCGAGTGCTGGCTGCGGTTGATGCTGAACCAGCTCTGGGACGACAGCGCCTCCATGACCGGCTCGATGACGTTGTAGGGGATGCAGAGGTTCATGGTGCCGGCGCGGTTGGAGGTCTTGATCTCGAACCCGATGACGATCACGACCTCGTTGGGCGGGACGGTCTGTGCGAGTTGCGGGTTGCTCTCGATAGAATTGACATGAAACTTCATCTCGCGCACGCCGGACCACGCCTCGCTCAACGCCGTGAGTCCGCGGTCGGTGACGTTGCTGATCAGCCTGGTCTCGATCAGGGTCATCGGGCGCTGCGGGATGAACAGATCCTGCGAGTTGCCGCCCAGCAGGCGGTCGATGATCGGGTAGATGATGAGCGGGCTGATCTCGAGGCACATCTGTCCATCGAGGCAGTCGGACTCGATGAGATTGAACGACGTGGGATTGGGCAGGCCTGAGATGAACTCCGAGTATGTCATCTGCTCGCATGTGGCGACCTTGACCTCGACGATGGTGCGGAGGAAGCCGGAGAGCGAGGCGCCGAAGTTTCGCGCGAAGGACTCGTGCAGGGTCTGGAGGGCGCGCATCTGGTCCTTGCTGACGCGTTCGGGGCGCTTGAAGTCGTACGGCCGGACCTCGACCGAATCGAGGTGTTGCCGCGATCGGCTGAAGATCTGGGAGTGCTGTTTTTCCTCGACGACATCGCCGATGTCCACGGCGGCGAGCAGGGCGTCCACTTCGGATTGGTCGAGAATGTTGGCCATGGGAATGTCGGGGGGCGCGTGCCCCCCACACGCATATCGGACGGGCCGTGGACACCGCTTGAGCCCGGATCACGGCCGGAGAGCGCGGAGATGGAAGAAACCGGTGTGTGGCGGCGTTTATGATGGTCCATGCGGATCCTGTTGAGAAATCGGGCGGCGGTCGCCGCGGTGCTGCTGGGGGTGCCGGGCGTCACGGGATCGGCTGTCGGTCAGCTCGGGAATGACGCGGTGAGCGTGTCGGCGGTGTCGTCGCTGAGCCGGGTCTATCGGGGCGAGCAGATCGCGGTGGCGGTGATCATGGAGCATTCGGCGGGGTACCACACGTGGCCGAGCGAGGCCCAGGACGTGCTGCCGGGCGAGATCGCGAAGTTTGCGATCAGGACGGAGCTGGTGGTGGGCGCGATGCCGGCGGGTGCGTCGATCGATAACGCTGAGCCGATCCGCGGGGTGTTGCCGGCGGCGATCGGGATGGTGGGTCCGATCCAGTGGCCCGAGCCGTTTCCTGCGCTGGTCGCGGATCCGTCGGGCGGGCGGGAATCGGTGGAGGTGCCGACGTATCAGGACCGTGCGGTGGTGTATGTGCCCATGATCGTGTCCGATGACGCGGCGCTGGGGGCGTTCGACCTGGAAATGACGCTGTACTTCCAGGCGTGCGACGAGTCGGTGTGCCTGATACCCGAGGTGGTGTCGATGTCGGTGCGGATCGAGGTGGTTGCGACGGGGACGGCTCGTGGCGGTGGTGGGGGCG
>JADFOF010000018.1 GCA_022563015.1 Planctomycetota bacterium | reverse complement strand
GCCAGATCGGCTGTCTGGGCGGTCCCGGGGGTGGTCATCCGGGGAGCATAGGGTTGGGGCAGCCCGGCGGCATGAGCCGATGGTGCCGACTGGGGGCGTGAAATGGATGGTTTTTGCCGCATTCGGCCGCCCAGAGCGGCCAAGAGCATCCGGAGGGGGGATACTCGTGTACACGTATGGGGTCGGCCCGGCCGACGACCCCGAGGGAGAATCAGCGATGCGAGGATCGAGTGTCTTAGTCGTGGCGATGAGCGGCGCGTTCGCGGGCGCAGCGAGCGGTCAGCTGGCGCCGCCCCCGCCCACGCAGAGCCCCAGGGAGGATCTGAAGTACGTCGAGCCGTCTGTGCGGCCGCCCGTGCAGCAGAGCCCGGCGGGCCGACCTCAGCCCGGCGGGGACCACGAGGGTCACGATCATCAGGCCCCGGCGCCGCAGCCGGCGGGCGGTGACCACGCCGGGCACGCTCATCAAGGCCCGTCGCGTGCGCCGCAGGCAGCCGCGATTCCGGACCTGCCGTTCGTCCCGCTGGTGCGGCAAGACGCGGACGGGCGCGAGATCCCGATCGTCGGCCTGATCGCGATCGCGGCGCTCAAGCACAATCCGCTGGTGGGCGCCGAAACGATCGAGGCTGCCCGGCCGATCGTCGTCGAGTGGGTCGATCGGCTGGACCTCATGGTGATCGACAACATCGATATGGTGCTGGAGGTCGAGGCGGGGTTCTTCCAGACGCTGGACTTCGCGGTCCAGGAGGGGGTGATGGCGGCCGGCGTGTATCGAAACGCCCTGATGCCCAAGCCGTCGCTGCTGGACCAATACCTGTTCTCCAAGGGCGTGCTTACCACTGCGCAGAGGAGCTTCAACGCGAAGCTCCTCGGGGGCTACGTCCGCGCCAAGACGATCTCGATCAGCGCCGACGTGGAAGCGGCGTGGGTCGAGCGCATCACGGCCGAGAACGGCGGTGTGCCCCGAGATATGACCCCGGAAGAGACCGCCGAAATGCGCACGGAGTTTGCGGGCAAGGGCTTTGCGTTCACGTTCTGGTACCTCTGCGCCGACTCGGTGTGGTCGATGAAGCGACAGTTGGCGTTCGCGTCCGGGCACATGGACGAGATTCTCGAGGAACTTGACCTGGACGACGCGCAGAGGGTCCGGTTCAAGCGCACGCAGGCGGCGCTGGGGCTGGCGACAGACACCGACGAGCGCACCCGGCTGATGGTCGATCTGATCGCTCCGTGGGATTTCGACAGCCAGGAGGTGCTGCTGCTGACGGCGCTGGACATCCGGGGCCCGCTCGAGACGCTCCCGGAGCTGGATGACGCGGCTAACAAGCCCGACGGGCTCCCGCCGCGCGAGGATCTGAGAGAATGGAAGCCCGGCGATCCGATCGCCGCACGCGACGACGCCGGGTCGGACCAGGCTGCCGACGGCGGTGGATGAAGGGCGTGCTTACAATCCCGCCGGCATGACACGGACTTCGGCACGGCAGACGGTTCGGGTGGACCATGTTTCAGCTGATTCGGCCGATCCGGTCCAGTGGGCCGGGCGTGACCTGTTGGCCCTGCGTGGGCTCGGCGGGCCCGGCATCCGAAGCCTGCTCGAGCGGGCCGCGCGGTACGCGCCGGTGGCCAATCGCACCGAAACTCAGACGGGCGAGCTGACGGGCAGGGTCGTGGCGCTCATGTCGTTCGAGTCCTCGACGCGCACGCGGGTCTCGTTCGATTTGTCGGCGCGGCGTCTGGGTGCGGCGGTGGTGGATCTCTCGGGCGGGTCGTCGTCGGTGGCCAAGGGCGAGTCGCTCGCCGACACGGCCCGGACGATCGAGGCCATGGGCGCCAGCGTCATGGTGGTGCGGACGCGGCAGGCTGGCGGAGCCGCGGTCGTCGCGAACGCGGTGTCTTGCCCGGTCGTCAACGCCGGCGACGGCCGCCACGAGCACCCCACGCAGGGTTTGCTCGACGCGTACACGCTGGCCGAGTCGTTCGATCGGCTCGACGGGTTCGACCTGAGCGGCCTGCGGGTGGCGATCGTGGGCGACGTGGCCAACTCGCGCGTGGCCAGGTCGGCGATCGCGGGGTTCACGGCGCTGGGCGCGCAGGTGGTGTGCACAGGGCCGATCGCGCTGGCGCCGCGATCGTTCGAGTCGCTCGGGTGCGAGGTCGAGCGCGACTTTGACGCGGTGCTGGGCGAGGTGGACGCGGTGATGATGCTGCGCGTGCAGTTCGAGCGGCACGCGGGTGGAGCCTGCCTGCGCGATGATCCCGCGGTGGGATCGGTACGCCAGTACCGCGCGGGGTACGCGCTCACAGCCGAGCGGGCCGCGCGCATGAAGCCGGACGCGATCGTGATGCACCCGGGGCCGATGAACATCGGGATCGAGATCGATGCGACCGTGGCGGGCGGTCCTCGCAGCGTCATTGGGCGCCAGGTCGCCAACGGCGTGGCGGTGCGCATGGCGGTGCTGGCGCTGCTCTGCGGCTCGTGACGGGTCGATTACGGGTCACGCGGTGGTTCGGCGATCCATGTCGCGGTGGTTGGGCCTTGGGGAGCACTCCCTCCCGGTCGTGCCTCGTACTGGATGTGAGCGTGTGCCTGCGGCGCCGGCGCGCCGAGCATCGGGGATATCCGAGCCTTCGCCGACTCAGACTCGGCGTCCCGCACACCTCTCGACACTCCATTGGATCTGAAGACGCGTTAGTAGCAGCCCTGCACGAAGCGGTTTTGGTAGGCCAGGAAGTCGAAGATATCGTGGACGCCGTCCCCCGTCAGGTCCGCCAGCGGGCTGTTGGACACGAACAGGTTCTGGAACCCGAGGAAATCGAAGATGTCGAGCGTGCCGTCCTGGTTGATGTCGGCCAGGCAGCGGGTGCTCACACTGACGTTGTCGATCATCCAGATGTCGCTGGGGTCGTTGCCGGCGGCGGTGAGTCGCAGGCGGAATGAGTTGCTGTAGGCTTGTATGTCAAGCGTGAACTCGTGCGGCGTAAAGCCGAGGGGGTTCGTACCATCGGACACGATCGTCTCGACCGTGTTCCAGACGCCGCTGCGATCGCGGTACGAGACGGTGAGCACTTCACCCGCCTCGACCTGGCGATGCTGGACCCAGAAGGACGCGAAGACCGGCGTTGGGTACAAGATGCCCGGGACCAGGATGTCGTTGGACTCGAGGGTGGCAATCTGGTTCATGGCAGCGACATAGGGCGGGCTGGGTGGGTTTGCACCGCTGGCGGACAGGGTCACGCCGCTCGTATCCGCCCAGTTGCCGACCGTCCACCCGGTCGTTGGGAAAGTGTCCAAGAACGGCAGTGCGACCGCCGGGGGGGGTGGGAAACCGAGGCACCCGCTCCGGTTCTTAAAGAATACGATCTGCCGGATCGACCCAGCCCCGAAGCTCGTGATGATCCCAGAGCATCCGCCCAGGCCGCCACACATGATGCGGCAGCCGCTGCCCGAGCAGTGCAGGGCGGAGAAGCTGTGCCCCATCTCGTGCGCCGACACGCCGGTGCGCAGCGTCGTGCCGAGCCCCACACTCTGGAAGAGGCTGTACCCCGTGGAGCGGCTGCAGACCGAGCTCAGCCACGCGATCCCGAGCACACCCCCATTCAGGTCCCGCCCGGTGAACAGCTGCGCCAGATCCCTCGGGATCGAGCGCATCGACGAGGCCCAGTGGTTGGAGAACTGGTTGAGCAGCCCTAAGGGGTCGCTCGTGGTGTAGGGGTCGTTGCTGGAGGAGCGGATCTCGATGTGAGAGATGACGATCTCGACCTCGACATCGCGCGCGTAGATGATGTCGACGCGGTTGATGATGTTTTCGATGTCGCTGATGACGACCGAGTTCGAGCTGCCCCGAAGCAGGTAGAACTCATAGTCGGTATCGATTGCCAGCTCAAGGATTCTGATTTCGTCCTGAAACGGGTTGCCACCGGGCGGGTCAAGGCCCACGAGCAGCGGGCCGTCAGCAACGCCGCACACGCCGCCGACCTCGTTGATGTCACTCGCCCGGTAGACGATGTGCTCGGCCAGGTTGGCGCGCGGGTCGAAGCGGGAGAGGGGCTGGATGACCCACTGCCACGCGAGGCCCGAGTCGATCACCGCGTCCAGCTGCCCGTCGACCAGCGAAGCCGCCACCACCCGCTGCGGGTTCTGCTGGACCTGACCACGGTACGTGGCCGGCGCGGGGACATCGACCAGCGCGTGCTCGCCGGCGTCATCCTGCACCACGACCCTGAAGTTGGGCGAGCGGACCGAGTGCGGCGAGAGTTCGAGCGTGACCAGCTCCCCGCCGAGCGTGACGGCCACGCGGAAAGGCTCACCGGCCGTGAGGGGCAGGATCAGTTCCTGCGTCGTGAACGCGGTGATGTTTTCGAGCGAGAATCGTGCGGGCTGCTCCACGGTCTGGGCCTGAGCCGACCCGACCAACGCTGTTGCGACCAGTGCCGCGATCATCTGACGCACCATATCAACCTCCAGAATGCCTGCTGTCGGGGGCGATATGCCGCCGGCGGCGGGGCTCGGGATCTTTCTATCGACGCTTCAAGAGCCGGAACCAGGATCGGCCCATAGCGAGCAAAGCACGCCCGCAGGCCTCGGGGCCCGCGTGACCGTACGTCCGAGATTGTATATCGGATTCCCGATGCGTGGGTCTGAAATCACAAAAAACCCGCGTCCGGCGGGGCCAGGGCGGGTCGGTCGGCACGGGCCGCGTCCCTCAGATGCGGCCGGCGGCGGGTCTGATGTATGCTCAAGCCGACGGCGATGGCTCCATGCCCAACAACCTCGACACTCTGGAGCGTCTGCTGAAAGCCCGGCGCGTGTGCGTGCGGCTGGTGACCGACGATGAGACGTACGCGCTGGAGCTGGTGCGGGACGCGGCGTTCGCGATGATGCGCCCGGTCTGGCGGTGGTCGGTCATCCAGGGCGTGTGCGAGGGCGTCACCGCCGATGGCGACACGCTCAGTTCGACCGAACACGCGGCGGCGGCGATGTTCGCCGCGGCCAGGCTCAACGGCCCGATCGTGTTCGTCACGCTCGACCTGGCCGACCATCTGGGCGACGCCAAGACGCTCCGCGCCTGGCGTGAAGCGCTGCACTCGTTCGAGCGCAGCGGCTCGCAGATGGTGATGATCGAACACGGCGCCGAGCTGCCGCCGGTGGTCCAGCGACTCGTGACCACGATGGAGCTCGCCCTCCCCGACGACGAGATCCTCGAGCGGATCGTGCGCAAGACCCTCAAGGACGTTCGGCGGTCACAGCCGATCGAGGCCAAGCTCACACGCGACGAGTTGCGGACGATCATCAAGAACCTGCGGGGGCTGACACGCCGGCAGGCGAAGCAGGTCATCCTCGAGTGCATCGCCGACGACGACCGCTTCGAGTTCGCCGACCTCGGGCGCATCATGGCCTCCAAGCGGCGCATGCTGCACGTGGACGGGCTGCTCGAGTACATCGAGACGCCGACGAGCCTCGATCAGATCGGCGGCATGCGCCATCTCAAGCGCTGGCTGGGCCAGCGGCAGCTCGCGGTGACGGATCGCGCCAGGGAGTTCGGCATCAGCCCGCCGCGCGGCGTCATGATGCTCGGCGTACAGGGCGCGGGCAAGAGCCTGTGCGCCAAGGCGATCGCGACGGCCTGGCAGCGCCCGCTGCTGAGGCTGGATCCGAGTGTGCTGTACGACAAGTACATCGGCGAGTCGGAGCGCCGTCTGCGCGACGCGCTGGCCCAGGCTGAAGCCATGTCACCCGTCGTCCTCTGGATCGACGAGATCGAGAAGGGTTTCGCGTCCGCGGCGGGTCAGAGCACCGACGGCGGGCTCAGCCGGCGCATGTTCGGCACGCTGCTCACCTGGATGCAAGAGCACGAAGAGCCGGTCTTCATGGTCGCCACCGCCAACGACATCGAGTCGCTCCCGCCCGAGCTCATGCGCAAGGGACGATTCGATGAGATCTTCTTCGTCGATCTGCCCGGCGTCGAGGCGCGGGAGCAGATCTTCCGGATTCACCTGAAAAAGCGGGGTCGCGAGCCGGATCAGTTCGACCTGCCCAAGCTCGTCGCGGCCTCGGACGGGTACAGCGGTGCCGAAATCGAGCAGGCGATCATCTCCGCACTGCACGCGGCGTTCTCCGGCGAAGGCGAAGACATCTCGACGCGGACGGTGCTGGATGCGATCGTCGGCTCGCCGCCGCTGTCGGTCACGATGGCCGAACGCGTGCAGGCCCTGCGCGACTGGGCCGAAGGCCGATGCGTGCCGGCGGACTGAAGCGATCGCCCGGCGCGGTATACTCGCGTGCGCCGTCAGGGCGTGACCCTGCGAGGGCACCGGCGGCGAAATCACGGCGATTCTCGTGCTGACGGCGGGTCGCCGACAATCGGAGGGCATGGTCATGCGGGTATTCGCAATCGTCGGGCTTTGTGTGGCACTGGTATCGATGGGCGCGTGCGCTTCGACGAGCGGGTCCGCCTCTGGCATGCGGTACTTGATCGGTTCGTCACCGCGCGACGACGGATATCGGATTGTGACGACCGGCGCGGCCGGAGAGATCAAGGGTCGGGCCACACTGGGCCAGCCCATCGCGCTTCCGGGACGAGACACGTGCATCGTGCCGTTCTCCATGAAAGAGCGCAAGGGATTCTTTCAAGACCGCGACCCGTACACGCGCGGCGGGTACGGGAGCTCATGGCTCGAGAGATCGTGGCGCGTGTCGTCGTATCCCGGCGGCGAGGTGCGGTGGCACAACGCGGTGGTGTGCGACTTGTCCGACGGCGCGCAGCGGATGATCCTCAAGACGCGGGGCGTCATCACCCGCTTCCAGGCGCTCGGCCCGCCGCAGACGGAGGACGGCCGTCTCGAATGCCAGGCGATCCTGTTCGTCGCGACCATCGACGACACGAACGCGGACGGGTATCTGAACGATCGTGACGCGACGGTTGTGATCGTGAGCCGGGCCGATGGGAGCAACGCGCGTGTGATCTCGCCGCGCGACGCCCAGGTGCGATCAATCGCGTTCGATTACGAGCTCAACGTGCTTTATCTCATGGTCACGACCGACACAAACAGTGACGGCAAGCTGACCTTCGCCGACGAGTCTCGCCCGTATGTGTATCGCATCGGTGCCGACCGAGCCGAGCCCGTGGTGACGCCCGAGAGCGGCGAGGCGATGCAGGCGATCATGCGATAGTCGTGGGCGGGTGAAGCCGAGTCTCACACCCGCGGTTCGCTGTCGCCCAGCTTTTCGATCGCGTCGCCGTACTGCTCGCGGAGGGGCTCGACGACGTCGGTGATAAACCGATCGACCTGCTCGGGTGCCCGGCCGACGTACTTCATCGGGTCCATGAGGTCGGACCAGTCGAGTTCGTGCTTGAGCGCGGGCGTGTGAAACGCCTCGTCGCCTTTGAGGCGTTCGATCAGGTCGTTGTCGAGCCCCTCCTGCTTGACTCGGTGCCCGGCCGCCTGGCTGTGCACGCGGATGCGCTCGTGCAGGTCCTGCCGATCGCCGCCCGCCTTGACCGCCGCCATGAGGATGTTCTCGGTCGCCATGAAGGGCAGTTCGAGCATGAGGTTCTTGCGGACCATGGCCTGGTTGACGATGAGCCCGCTGGCGACGTTGTGCATGAGGTCCAGCGAGCCGTCGAGCGCGAGGAAGGCCTCGGGCAGCGTGAGCCGACGGTTGGACGAGTCGTCCAGCGTGCGTTCGAGCCACTGCGTCGCGGCCGTGTCGTAGGCGTTGCCGACCAGGTTCATCACGAACCGCGTCAGGCCGCAGATCCGCTCGCACCGCATGGGGTTGCGCTTGTAGGGCATGGCCGACGAGCCGACCTGCTTCTCGCCAAACGGCTCGTCGAGTTCCTTGCGGTTGGAGAGCAGGCGGATGTCGGTCGCGATCTTGTGGAGCACGGCGGCGGTGGCAGCGAGGTCGGAGAGGATGAAAGTGTCGACGACGCGCGGGTAGGTTTGGCCAGTGATCTGGTAGATTGGAGCCAACGCCTGGACCATAACGCTCTCTCTTGCAAACTCTTCAGGATCTGTCCCGCTCCATCCCTCCGGGTTTTCATCCGCAATACGTGCGATCTTGCGTTTTCTCTTCTGTATCTCTGAGTCGAAGTCTTTTCGCTCCCGGCCAAGGGATATGCGCAAGTTTCTGACTGCGCGTGCCTCGAACTCGTCGACCTTGGCGGGGTCGCCGAACAGCTCAAGAAACGACGCCTGCGTGCCGGTCGCACCACGGAACCCTCGTAGCGGTTCAGCCTGGCGGTAACAGTGTGTTTCGATGCGTTGAAGAGACAGCGATAGATCGAATGCCCAACCCGCGCAACGCCGACCGACGGTGGTCGGTTGAGCAGGCTGGTAGTGCGTGAATCCAAGCGTAGGGACGGAGCAATTGCGTGCTCCGACCGCAGCCATCGCGTCAACCGCTCTCGCGCTCTTTGTAGCAACTAGGAGACATGATTCCGCGATGATTACCAGATCCGCATTACACACCACGTCCTGGCTCGTCATCCCCAGGTGGATGATCGGCCTGGCCTTGGGGCAGGCGTCACCCAGGGCGTGCACGTGGGCCATCACGTCGTGGCGGAACTCGCGCTCGTACTCCTCGGCACGCGTGATCTCGTCGTCCGTGATCCCCCTGTCCACAGCTGCCCTCAGCTCGGCGATCTGCTCGTCGGTGATCTCCAGCCCGCACTCCTTCTGCGCCTCGGCGACAGCCAGCCAGATCCGACGCCAGATCTGGAACTTGTGCCGCGGCGACCAGATCCGGAGCATGGCTTCGCTGGCATTGCGCGTCGCCAGCGGGCTGGTGTAGGTGTCGTTGGGGTTGGTCATCGATGAATCGTAGGGAATCGAACCGCTCCCTTCCGGTTTTGGCTCGTAGCGCGAGGGGAAGGGGAACCGCTCCCTTCCGGTCGCGGCTCGTTGCAAGAGGGCGCGCGGACGGCGGTTCACAATCGACCTGTACTCGGTGTCCGGGCTGGAATCTGGTCCGCGTAGGATCCCGGCGTCCCGAAGCGGTGTACCGACACAATCAGCGATGGCTCAACGCACCCAAACCCGGCTCACCGACGCCCAGGAGCAGCGCCTCGTCGAGGCCATCCGGGCCGGACGGACCGACGCCTGGGCCGAGCTGCTCGAGTCGTACCAGGATCGGCTGTACACGATCTGCTGTCGGATGGTGGGCGATCGCGAGCTGGCGGCGGACCTGACCCACGACGCACTGGTGCGGGTGATCGAGGGGCTGGACAGCTACGACGGCCGGGCCAAGCTCTCGACCTGGATCATCCGCGTCACCATGAACGTCTGCTTGAGCAAGCTGCGGTCCGAGAAACACCGTCGCCACGCGAGTCTGGACGCGATGGGCGAGGGTGGAAGCGGGGGGGATTGGCCCGCCCGGCACGCGGGAGAGGGGGAACCGGCGATGGTCTCGGGCGTCCAACTCCGTGAGCAGCATCAGTTTCTGTCCCAGGCCCTGGCGCGGATCGAACCGGACCATCGTGCGGTGCTGATTCTTCGAGATGTCCAGGGGCTGGATTACGAACGCATCGCCGTGGCGCTGGAGCTTCGGCTGGGCACGGTCAAGAGCCGGCTCTTCCGGGCCAGGGCGGCGCTGCGACGGGCATTCGAGGAGGAGGCCGGCTCCGCGGAGCCGACCGCCAGGACCGACCGATGACCACCGACCCCAACCATCTCATGCCGCTGCCCGAAGGGCTGACCGAAGACGACGTGCTGGCGTGGATCGAGTGCGAGCTGCCGGCAGCCCGTCACGAGGATGTCGGGCGGGCCATCGACGCCGACGCCGTGGTTGCCGGGCGGGTGCGGCGGATGCGGGCGGATCGCGAGGCGGTGCGCGCCCTGCCGGAAATGCAGGCCCCGATCGGGCTGATGGATTCGGTCGAGGCCACGCTGGAGCGGCAGGCGCTGCTCGGGATTGCCGACGGCGTGGAGCTGATCAGCGCCCCGCCGGTTTTCATCGTCAGTTCGGCGCGCCGACCCCTGGCCGAGGTGTTCTCGCTGCGGTCGGCGCCGGTGCGAGTTGCAGCGGCGGCGGGGTTGCTGCTGGCGATCGCCGCGGGCGCCTACATGGGCATCTGGATGCTGAACCAGCCGGGCAGGCAGTCCGGGCCCGTGGCGCTGAACGATCCGGCGCAGGATATTGAACGGATCGGCACGACCGAGCCGGGCGTCGAGCCGACCCTGGCCGCGACGGAACAACGCGATCCGGCACAACCTCCAGCCGATCGCGGGCTCCAGCTCGCATGGATGCAGAGCCCGATCCCGTGGGATGACGCGGAGTCGGACCGGATCGGTATAGGCGAGGCGCTCGAGCTGGCAGCCGCCGGTCGGCTCGTCGTTCATGTCTCCAGCCCAAACGTCAACCAGGCGCTGCGCGACCTTGGCGAATTGGTGACCCGGCCGCACGGGGCGATGGACGAATGGCGCTTGTCCGGCGGCGTGCCCGAGCGGGTGGCCGCGGCGCTGTCGCCCGGCGAGCCGAGCCTGCGTCCGTTCGCACTCGCCGGCGGGGAGGCATCGTCACTGCCGGAATTGAACATCGATCGACCGACGCGGACCGGGGTGTACCTCGCGGATGCTCGGCTGACGCCCGAATCGCTCGAGGCGCTCCTGGCGGGGCTGGGATCGAACGGGCGCATGGCCGAGTTCATCCGGCTCGACGAGCCGATCGACCTGGGCCAGCGTCCGCTGCGCCTGGACGAGATTCTGTGGTGGAGCTCGTCGCCGACGGACTGGGCGATGTGGACGCGCGTGCCGGTGGTGTTCGAGCCGGAGCGCTAACAGCGGCTGGTGGAATCAGTCACTCACAGGACGGGTGTGAGCGCGCACACGAAAACGGATACGAGCCCTCCGCGCCAGCGGAGCGTGCCTTCGTGCCGTGAGTCGAACACCCCGTGCTCGCGCAGGGGGTTCTGTTGGGTTGGGTGCGTCATCGATGCGCTGCTTAGTTCGCGACGATGTTGACCATGCGGCCCGGCACCACGACAATCTTGTGCACGGTTTTGCCCTGGATGAGGGCCGCGATCTTGCTGTCCGCCAGGGCCAACTTTTCGAGCGCTTGCTCGTCGGCGTCCGCGGGCGCCATGATCCTGGAACGAACCTTGCCCATGATCTGCACCGGGATCTCGATCTCGTCATCGACGAGTTTCGACTCGTCGTAGCTCGGCCAGGCGGTGTGCGCAATGCTGCCCTCGTTGCCGAGCTTCGACCAGATTTCCTCGGCGATGTGCGGTGCAAAGGGCGAGAGCGTGCGCACAAACCGGTCCGTCTGATCGCGCGTCAGCCCGCCCTCGCTTGACGCGGTGTTGACAAACTGGATCATCGCCGCGATGGCGGTGTTGAGCGAGATCCGCTCGATGTCGCCGCCCACCTTGGCGATGGTGCGGTGCAGTTGTTTCTCGACGGTGTCGTTCGCATCGTCGATGCAGACCAGCTCGCCCGTGTCCTCATCGACCACCAGCCGCCACACGCGCTGCAGGAAGCGGTAGAGCCCGACGATGTCGCGCGGGTTCCAGGGCGCGCTCGCTTCGAGCGGGCCGAGGTACATCTCGTACAGCCGGAAGGTGTCCGCACCAAACTCGGCGATCACGTCGTCGGGGTTGACGACGTTCTTGAGTGTCTTGCTCATTTTGGCGGTGGTTTGTGTGACCGCTTTGCCGGTCGCGGTTTCGATGAACTGGTTCTCGCTGACCTCCTCGACTTCGTCTACTGCAACAAGCGATTTGTCCTCGCGCTGGTACGCAAAGCTCGTGATCATTCCCTGGTGGAACAGTTTCTTGAACGGCTCATCCGTGCCGACGTGGCCGAGGTCAAAGAGCACCTTGTGCCAGAACCGCGCGTAGAGCAGGTGCAATACCGCGTGCTCGGCCCCGCCGATGTAGAGGTCCACGCCGGTGTCGCCCATCCAGTAGCGCTCGGCGTCCGTGCCCACAAACCGGTCGGCATTGCGGTTGTCGCAGTAGCGCAGGAAGTACCAGCACGAGCCGGCCCAGCCGGGCATGGTGTTGGTCTCGCGCGTGACCTTTGCGCTTGCGGGCAAGCCCCAAGGCCCATCGTCCACGCCTGCTTCGCCCGCGGTGGTCTTCACCCAGTCGTGGGCCTTGGCGAGCAGAGGCTTGGGAGTGTCGCTCTCCTGGGGCGCATAGTCCGTCAGCGGCGGCAAGGCCAACGGCAGCGTGCTCTCGCCGATGGCGTGATGGTGGCCGTCCTCGTCCCAGACGATCGGGAAGGGCTCACCCCAGTAGCGTTGGCGCGAGAAGAGCCAGTCGCGCAGCTTGAAGTTGACCGTGCGCTCGCCGACGCCTTTGTCTTCGAGCCAGTCGATGATCCTGGCTTTGGCGTCGGCGATGTCGAGCCCGTCGAGGAAGTCGCTGTTGATCGCGACGCCCTGGCCGATGTACGCCCTGCCGTCGAAGTCATCGGGCGGCTGCACGGTGCGGACGATCGGCAGGCCGAACGCCTCGGCGAACGCCCAGTCCCGTTCGTCCTGCCCGGGCACAGCCATGATCGCGCCCGTGCCATAGCCCATGAGGACATAGTCCGCCACCCAGATCGGGATGCGTTTGTTGGTGGCGGGGTTGAGGCAATAGACGCCGGTGAAGACGCCGGTTTTGTCCTTGTTTTCCTGCCGTTCTACGTCGGAACGGTCGCGGGCTGCATCGACGTAGGATCGCAGCGCCTCGACATCGGTCTGGCTGGTCGGGTTGTCGAGCACCGCCTCGACCAGCTCGTGCTCGGGCGCGACGACCATATACGTCGCGCCGAAGATCGTGTCGGGGCGTGTGGTGTAGACGTAGAGGTACGTCGATTCTCCGAATCGACTCCCTTGCGTGAGCGACAGTGAGACACCGTCTTCTTCTCGGATGTCTCCGCTCACAAAGCTGAACGGGTAGTCGGTTGGAAGCTCGCACAGCCCCGCTTCGACTGGATTGCGAACAAGGTATCGCAGAAACTCGGCAAACCACCGCTCGTCACGTATAATATGATCAAATCGATCCTCATGCCAAACCGCACCCTTTGCTCCACATCGCTCGTTGATTCGCCGTGCAGAGAATCGCTTTACGCTCGGCGTCAGCTTCGAGATTGACTCCCCCTCGAATGGGCGAACAATCCAATGGACATGATCCGGCATGACGCACGCGGCGTAGACCTGACATCGCTTGGAATCCCAATGAAGCAAGGAATGGAGCGTGTCGGCACGTTCCTCAGCGTCGAGGACTCGGTCATCCATTGATCGCCACGTGACGAAGTAAGTTGCGCCGGGCAGTTCGAGGTGGGGTAGATTCCTGATCGACCCCATCAGGTCCGTTGGAGACGGATCGCCCTTTGGATACGGATCTCGCCCTGCGAAACCAGCCGCCACAACACGCCATGACCTTTCTGTGTTGAGCGGATGACCAACGGTCGGCTCGGAGATCCGACGTACCTCAGACTGGATCGGAAAAGCGATCTCGGCCCCCTCGCTGCGGCCGATCCAGGCTGACTGCATGGCCCGAGTCGATGCGGGCCAATCGGCGTCATCGAGCCCGCGCAGCAACCGCTCGGCGTAGGACGTGATGCGGAACAGCCACTGCTTGAGGGGTTTGCGCAGGACGGGGAAGCCGCCGCGCTCGCTTCGGCCGTCGATGACCTCCTCGTTGGCAAGGGCAGTGCCCAGCTTGGGACACCAGTTGACGACCTGCTCGCCGACGTAGGCGAGGCGCTGTTCGTCGATGAACGCGCGCTGCTCTTGCCTGGTGAGGTCGGCCCAGGTGGGATAGCTCTCCGAGCTGTCTGCCCCGGAGTCTCTACACTTTTGGATGAACGTGTTGAGGGCGTCCTGAAGGTCGGCTCGGAGATCCGACGTACCTTAAGAGTCGGCTCGGAGATCCGACTTACCGTCCGACGTACCTTCGAGGACCTCGATCAGTTCCGAGATCGGCCTCGCCTTGTTGCTCTCTGTGTCGAACCACGAGCCGTAGATCTGCAAGAAGATCCACTGCGTCCACTTGTAATAGTCCTCGTCGATGGTGCCGAACTCGCGGCTCCAGTCGTAGCAGAACCCGAACCGCTTGAGTTGCCGCCGAAAGGTGTCGATGCTCTTGCGCGTCGTCTTCGCCGGGTGGACGCCGGTCGCGATCGCGTACTGCTCAGCGGGCAGGCCGAACGCGTCCCACCCCATCGGGTGCAGCACGTTGAAGCCCTTGAGCCTCTTGTACCGGCAGATGATGTCCGTCGCCGTGTACCCCTCGGGGTGCCCCACGTGAAGCCCCGCGCCCGACGGATACTGGAACATGTCCAGGCAATAAAACTTGGGCCGATCAGCGTCGAACCCAGCCTCGCCCGGGTTGGGCTGGCGGTAGGTGCCCTGCTCGTCCCACAGCCTCTGCCAGCGCTGCTCGATCTCGTCAGCGAGGCGTGCGTTGTAGCGGAAGGGTCGGTTGGTGGTTGGTTCAGTCATGCTTGCTTGTCCGGTCATCTCTTCGGCTCTCTCGATCTGTCGTCTCTGAAATTGCTGGTTTTCAAGGCTGGTGGGTGAAAGGAGTGCGATTAACAAACAAAGCCCCGCGGTGCGGGGCCTGGATCATTCGTCAGCCGCGCGCACCTCATCCACTCAATTGGAGGAGCAGTAGCGGCGAGATGGTCTCCTTGGAGATCAGCATGGCGGGAGTATATCGGGTGGATTGTGTCGGGAATCCAATCCGCGATACTCCGACTGGATTTAGCGAAATCTGGGGTCGTTGAAGACAAAGTCGAATCCGTCGCTGTTCATCTCCAGGGCGCGAAACACTCCATTCGGATGCGGCTTGCCGCTGTCGTCGGTTTCATCATGTCCGATCGAATAGAGAACGTAATCTGCATCGTCATCGGCGAGTCGGTACAACAAGGGAGTATTGGTAAGCGGATCGAGCGGTAGCTCATGTAAGAAATCTGGCACGAGCTCCATGAGTGTTGCGGGATACGCACCTGTGCGCAAGCGATGAAGCTCTAATCCCAACATCACAATTGTGCCGTTGTGCATCGTGTTGGCGACTATTCCGGACCTTCTAAACTCCCCGACACTTGGAGACCCCAGGAAGATGACCTTGAACCGCTTTTGCCAGTCCTCTGAACTTTCCAGCGTCCGAAAGTGATCAAGAACCGCGTCCGCTTGCTCTTTGGCTTCACCGGTGCTGCAGAGCGAATCTCGGATCGCGTCATAAAGCCGATTCCCCTCAGCTATCGCCTCGCCGTGTGAGGCTAAGCCGCTGACCAAACGCACAAACTGCTCGCCTCCGGGTGCCCCGTTTGGGCCGTCGTTGGAAAATGTCCAATAGAATTCATCGATCGCTTCTAGCAATATCAGACGATCGTACTCGACCGCCAGATCAGCCGACGGGATTGGGAAGCGTGAGGTGATATCGATCAGTTGTTGGCAATGCGCTTCATCGAGCGCACCAGAATAGCAAGACCTCATTGCCGCTTTGTTCCCATTGAAGTAATGACTGACTCCGACAATGTAATTGACGGAGGCCCCTGTGGCCGCATTGGCATAACCCAAACCTAACGAACTTTCATACGTCTGAACGAGTCCGTCGAGATCCTCGTGTTGGAGTTGAGTCTGCATCCGAATCTGGAGCATGGATCCGATGAGACGAGATTGACTAAGCGTCGGAGAGAATTCTTCAAGCAATGATTTGCGCGGTTTCGGTGGAACAAGGTGGTTACTCTGCGCCAGTGAGTACAACCGATCAAAGAACCGAGAATTGTCTTCGATGCCACTTTCAAACCGCTCCCATGCTGCCCGTAGCTCTGGATACGTCGGCTCGCTACCGCCTGCTGCGATCTCGTTCCAAACGTACAGGTCTGGATGTTCTTCAGCAAATGCGAGCGCAACATCATTATGTTCTTCAAACGTCTCCGCGAGGCTCGCACCCTCCGAACACACCCAGCCATACAGCGCCCATTGGTTGGGCTCGGTCGCCGCTCCCGACTGAAATGATCGGATCAGTTCAATCGCTTCCTTCCCATAATCCCGGCGCTGTTCCTCCTGCGCACTGGCAGTTTGCACATGCACAGCAACACCAAAGCTGATGGCAATCATGAGGGCCGTTCCGGATACTTGCATTGTCATCTTCATTCTCCCTGTCCGATTTTCGCATAACACCCAAGTTCACCTTTTGGCTTTGCTTCGCTTCGCCTTCGCCTTGGCGTCTTGCAGCATCTTTTTCGCTTCGCCCGCCAGGTAGAACGAGCCGGTGACGCAGATCAGATCGTCGCGGCCGATGGCTTTGTGGGCGGTGTTGATCGCCTCTTTGAGTTTGGGCACGACCTGGGTCATCTTGGGGCTGATCTCGGCGAATCGGCGCTGCAGTTCCTTGGGATCGATCGCCCGCGGGTTGTCGCTTGACCTGGTGAAGAGGATCTTGTCGGCACCCAATGCGAGCATGTGCAGCATGCCGTCCACGTCCTTATCCTCGGCACACCCAAAGATCACGACCATCGAGTCGTACTTCATGTGCGCCCCGATGGCCTTGACGAGGGCTTTGATGGACTCGGGGTTGTGGGCGCCGTCGATGATGATGCGCGGGTCTTTCCACACGAGGTCCATACGCCCATTGGCGGGTGTGTTGGCGAGCCCCAGCAAGACCGCCCGCTCGGGCGTCTCGTACCCGCGATCGCGCAGCTGATCGAGGATCGCCAGTGCGAGCCCGCAGTTGTGCGCCTGATGCTCGCCCTTGAGGGGAACGGGCAGGTGTTCGTATTCGGACCGCTCGGTGGTCAGGCTCACCCGCGCGTGAGGCCCCAGTTCTACGTTGGCCTCAAAGCGGTAACTGAAGTCGATCTCCTTGCCCAGCATTTGGAGTTCGGTCCCCGCCTCTTCAGCCTTCTCGCGCAAGACCGCCTCAACGCCCGCGGTCTGGGGGACGCTGAGGGCTGCGATACCGGGCTTGAAGATCCCCGCCTTTTCCGCTGCGATCGCCTCGAGCGTCGTGCCGAGCAGTTCGACGTGTTCGAGTTGAATCGCGGTGATCGCTGTCACCTCGGGCTGAACGACATTGGTTGAATCGAGCCTCCCGCCCAGCCCCGTCTCGATGATCGCGATATCGACCGCCTGGTCGGCAAAGTGGACGAGTGCCAGGGCGGTGAGCACCTCGAAGTAGGTCGGCTTGCCATGGTCCGCCTCGATGGAATCTGCTGCTGCTGCGACACCGACCATCCCCTGTGTAAACCGGGCGTGTGCGATCGGGCTGTTGTTGACGCGGATGCGTTCGCGGATATGGACGAGGTGCGGGCTGGTGTAGATCCCCACCGCGTAGCCACACCCTTCGAGGCACGAGGCGGTCATCTCGACGGTGCTGCCCTTGCCCTTGCTGCCGGCGACATGGACGCAGCGGACGTCGCGGTGCGGGTTGCCGAGCGCCCCGAGCAACGCCTTCATTCGATCGAGTGTGAGCATCGACCGATCAATCCGATCGGTGCGCATGCGCTCGATGTTGATGTGGCTGTTGAGGTATTTCAGCGCGCTTTGATAGTTGGCGATCGCCCGACGGGGAGGACCGATACTTGGTATTTGTACAGTCTGACCGCCCGAAGCCCCCGTGGTCACCCTGGGGTCTCCTGACGCGGGATCTCGACGCATGACTAGATCTTAGCACACTGTGCAAGAGCGCTTCCGAGGTTGCTATGGCGGTTCTGGTTCCAAAATCAGCCAGCCAGGCCGATTATGACGTGCCGACACAGTGCTTGACGAGCCCGAGTTTTTCGAGAATTGGTCTCAGTTTCTCGACCGTCGCCTCGGTCGCAGCCGTCATGGGCAGCCTCATCGACCCCGAATCGCGATCGAGCAGCGCCATCGCCGCCTTGACCGGGATCGGATTCGTCTCGAAACTCATCGCAAGGCAGAGCGGCAAGAGTCTGCGGTGCAGTGTGAGCGACTCGGCGAATTGACCCTCGCTGATAAGCCGCGTCAGCGTCGTCATCTCTTCGGGCAGCAGATTCGAGACCACCGAGACGACGCCCACGCCGCCGAGCGATCCGAAGGGGAGTGTCATGCCGTCGTCGCCGCTGAGCAGCGCGAGCTTGGGGCAGTGTGCCGCGATCAGGCCGGCCGACTCGGTCGAGCCGGTCGCTTCCTTGACCGCGACGATCGCTTTGTGCTTTGCAAGCCGCTGCACGGTTTCGAGGGTCAGGTCCACGCCGGTTCTGCCCGGGATGTTGTACAGAATGACGGGCAGGTCGGCCGCGTCGGCGATCGCAGCGAAGTGGGCGTACAGCCCTTCCTGCGTCGGCTTGTTGTAATACGGGCTGACGCTGAGCGAGCCATCCGCCCCGGCGTCCGCAGCAAAGCGGTGCAACTCGACCGCGTGGGCGGTACAGTTGCTGCCCGTGCCGACGATGACCATGAGCGACTGGGCGTGCCCGATCTCGATCGCCCGCTCGACGAGTTCACGGTATTCAGCCGCGCTGAGAGTGGGCGATTCACCAGTCGTGCCACACACGACGATCCCGGTGACGCCGCCGTCGGCCTGGAACGCGATCTGCTCTTCGAGCAGGGCGTAATCGATCGCAGTTGCGTTCGGCGTGAAGGGCGTCGTTATCGCGGTGAATGTCCCGGTGAATCGAGCGTCTCTGAGTTTGGCGTTGGTCATGGTCCATTCTTGGTCGCATCGAGCGCGTATTCGACGTTTGTACCGCACCAAATACAAATAAGTCTGGTTACATACATGGGTTCGCGGGGGGGTTCGATGATTGTCGCAACCGAGCCGCAGACTCTTTCCGAGCCCTCGGCGCAAGCCGGGGGTCCCGTGCGTGCTGTAGCGCAAACGCCAACCGAGCCCACGACGGGAGTCGTGCGATCCGGCGGAAGAGTTACAAGCGATATGGGTACTGGTTCGACGATTGTGCGCGCCCTGCGGGACCTCCCAGCTCCCGCTGGGGGCTCGGTTTCAAGGCGCTGTGTGTGCCGGAGTGAC
>JADFOF010000250.1 GCA_022563015.1 Planctomycetota bacterium | reverse complement strand
ATGGCCTTGGGGATCGACCGAATGGAAATACCAAACGACAGATTGAATCTGCCATTTCGAACAGTGCTGGTTGATTTGGTTTTGGTTCTGTTGTCCATCGCCATATTCTGCACAGTTGGTGGAGTCTGCGACTCCGCAGATCAATCGTGGTGTACGACAGCTCTGCTCGCGCTTGACCTAAGAATGCACCGGTCTGAGTACGTGGAAGCACTCAGGTGGAACATGGAAACGATTCCAAACGGCTCATGGAGTGATCCATCTGGCTCGGCCGCGTATGGGGGACAACACCCAGCCCGTACTGGAGATCAGGGTTCCGGTGTGCCCAGTGTGTGCGGAAGGTTTGCGTAGAAACACCCAGCCATGGAGGTGCGGACAATGAAGGATTTGCTTACGTGTGCGTCGGGGTTGCTTCCGGTTGACCGGCCCGACCGGATTCACGGTGACGCGGCGGAGTGGCAGTTGTTCCAGAATTCCCGTGACCAGTTGCACCGGGCAGACATGCGTCCTTTCTCGCGCCGCGCGCAAGGGCCGCGGGGCATATCAGGGCATTTCTCGATTCTCTCGAATCGTCGCAGTCACGTGATCCGATGACGCGATTTTCCCTATCCTCGGAGACGGCTACCGGTGGGGTCGAACAGCGGAGTGGCCCGGACCGTGGCAGGAAGCTTTTCGCCAAAGTACTCGATCTCCAATGTGCTGCCCGGTCCAGAACCGATTGTGGGGAGGTACCCGAGCGCGATGCCACGTCCGACCGAGTGACCGTACCCGGCACTGGTGACATAGCCGCAGACCTTGCCGTTCAGCCAGATCGGCTCCTTGCCGATGACGACCCTGGACGGATCGTCGAGGGTCATGCACCGGAGACGACGCTGAACGCCCGTGGACATGATCCTGACCAACGCTTCACGCCCCAGGAAATCGCCCTTATCCATATCTACAGCGAATCCAAGCCCGGCTTGAATCGGGTTGTACCCGGTATGGATATCGGCGCCCCAGAGCAGGTAACCCTTTTCGAGCCTGAGCGTATCCTGCGCAGTTGTACCGGCGATGACGGCGCCGACTTCCCGCGCTGCCTCCCACACGATGTCCCAGAAGCGGGATCCGTGCTCCGACGGGCAATAAAGCTCCCAGCCCAACTCGCCGACGTACGAAATCCTGACCGCCATCACAGAAATTTCATCTACCGTCAGTTCCCTGACTGACAGATACGGGAACGCTGAGTTGGACACATCGTCGGATGTGATCGCCGACAGGACCTCTCTCGATTGGGGGCCCCACAGCCCGATGCAACAGAGGTCTTCCGTGATGTCGTTGATCTGCACGCCGGACCGCCCGCGTGCGTGCGCTTTCATCCACGACAGGTCATAGGCCCCGGTCGAGCCGCCCGTCATCACAAGAAAGCGATTTTCATCTGAACGCACGCCAGGACGCACAACGGTAAGATCGCACCTTATCCCGCCGGACCGAGTCAGCATCGCCGTGTAAGTGACGCTTCCGGCCGGCCGGTCCACATTGTTTGCCGTAATCCACTGAAGAAACCCCAGCGCCCCGTTGCCGGTGATTTCGAACTTGGCGAATGTCGACATGTCAAACAGGCCGGCCCGAGCACGCGTTCCCAGGTGTTCCGCCGCCGCCGCCGGAGACCACTCAACCGCCTCCCAGCCGTCGCGCCGTGGCGTTGCAGGTGCGGCCGGTTCGTTCACCGAGTACCAGCGGGGGCGTTCCCACCCTCCCGATTCCGCAAAGTGGGCGCCCATTTGCACCTGGTGCGTGTAAAACGGCGTTAGCCGGATGTTGCGCGGCCCGGCAGCCGGCTGGAGCGGGTGAACAATGTCGTATACCTCGCGGTATTGCTGCATTGACCGCTCGAAGACGTAGGGTTTCTCGAGTGCATGTGGCTCAAACCGGGCGATATCGCATTCCCTTGTATCCCACTCCGTCTGCCCTGTCGTCATCCACTCGGCCATGGTCTTGCCGACCCCGCCTGCGTGGGTGATCCACACGGCCGCGGCAATCCAGAGGTCCCGCACCTGAGGCGATTCCCCCATGATCGGCATGCCGTCCGGGGTGAACGAGAAGATGCCGTTGAGTTTCTTCTCAAGCCCGACGGATTTCAGAGCCGGGAGCAGCTCGCGGGCGTGCTCCATTGGTTCCTTGAAAACCTCATCGATGAACGCCCGTTCTGCAGGCGCCCTGCCGTTCTGCAACCCCGATGGCAGGTCGGCGGCGCGGAACGGCAGCGGCTCGTGACGGTACGTACCTATCCCGTATGCGTCCCGTTCCTGGCGGAAGTACATCGAGCGGTCCTGGTGGCGGAGGACCGGATGGCGGACCTCGACTGTCTCGCCTTTTAGCTGTTCGAGGGGCGAGGTGACCGCGTACTGATGTTGCATGGGGATGAGCGGGACGGTGATTCCGGCCAATCCGGCGGTTGACGGTGCCCAGATTCCGGTAGCGATCAAAACCTTTTCGGCTTCGATCGTCCCGGCGCCGGTCCGGACCCCGCGAACCCGCCCGCCCCGGACATCGAACCCGGTGATCTCGACATTCCCGTGGAATTCGACACCCATTGACGCCGATTCAGCGCTCATCGCCTCCACGGCCCGCACCGCCCGTGCGATGCCATCTGACGGTACATGCAGGGCACCGAGAATCTGATTGGACAACAGTGGAATGAGATCGCGTGCGTCGTCTGGACCCAGCAGATGTGCGTCGACGTCCCAGGAGCG
Source organism: Planctomycetota bacterium (assembly GCA_022563015.1). Lineage (GTDB taxonomy): Bacteria > Planctomycetota > Phycisphaerae > Phycisphaerales > UBA1924 > JADFGU01. The sequence goes on along the minus strand of JADFOF010000250.1, from coordinate 1,481 downwards.
CGCTACCCCCAGTTTGCGTTTCAGATCGGCAAGTCGCTCATCGGTCCACGCCACCTCAAGGCTCCCCACCGGATACCACGCTGGCCTTCCGTCAGATTCGAGCTCGGAGTACAACCGGGTTGTGTAGCGGGCAAACTCGGTCATGGTCTTAGAGAAGTTGACCTGGAAAACACCGCCCGGTGCGTGGGACGTCGAGCCGCCGGTTTCGAAGAGTGGGCCCTGATCCAGCACGATAACGTCTGTGGAGCCATTTTTCGCAAGATGGTAGGCCGTGCTGGCGCCCACAATCCCGGCGCCAACGATCACAACCTGAGCGCGATCTCTCACAAAAACATCCCCATGTCCGGACCGTCCGGGTGCGACGCCATGATACAAGCGGGGAATGACCGGGAGTACATTAAGGTTGGTGGTTTACAAATCGGCAGTGCGCAGCATCGTGAGACGAAATGCCTGAACAGAACATCGCCCACCGCCTGGCCGCGGGTCACCGTTTATTGATGGACGGCGGGACCGGGTCGGAACTGCAACGACGCGGAATCGACGTATTGCAGGGCTCAACCGCACAGCGCCTCGGTGCGTGGTCTGGACCCGCGAATATTGACGCTCCGGACGCTGTGTCGGAAGTTCATCGTGATTACCTGAAGGCCGGGGCAGACATAATCATCAGCAACTCGTTCTGGACCAATCGCCACCGGCTCGCTCCGATCGGGCTCGGTGACGAGTGGGAACGGTACGCACGCGCCGCCGGGCGAATCGCGGTTGAGGCACGCGACGACCTGAACCCGGGCGCGTATGTGGCAGGCGGCATCGCCACTCCCTGCATCGAAATAGGGCTTCCCGGGGGTGAAAGGAACCCCCGCTCCGATTCGGAATCACTGGGCCGGGCCGAGGTCGAGCGGATGTTCTTCGAAGTGGCCAGGGTCCTGGCAGACGAAGGGGTTGACTTTATCCTTACGGAGTACATCGGGCACATCGATGACGCAGTGGCCGCTATTCGGGGCGCTTCGGAAGCCGGCCTGCCGGTACTGCTCGGGATGCGCCACGTCACTGTAGGCGGCACATTGCAATACGGCACGTCTTTCGATGACCTTGCCTCGGCGCTTGCCGAAAGTGGGGTCACGGCGATACTGCTGATGTGCAGCCAGCCCGAGGAAGTCAGCGCGTCCCTCCCGGTCTTGAGAGATGCCTTCGATGGGCCAATCGGCGCATATTCGCAGATCGGTTATCAACCAATCGCACCGCTCGGAGGCCTTGATTCGAAGGATCCGCTCCCGGAGACCGAGAACGACCCGGCCCGCCTCGCCGAGTTCGCGTCCGACTGGCAATCGATGGGCGCTCAAATAATCGGAGGCTGCTGCGCGACCACTCCTGCCCACATTCGTGCCATGCGCGGGATTCTGGACGATGCGTGAGATTCTGGAATGAGAGCTGCGGGGCGCGGTAGACTCGGCCGAAACGCAAGTCAGCCGGCCCACGAGTCG